>DXLT01000018.1:0-11142 GCA_019414555.1 Collinsella sp. | reverse complement strand
AATCCAAGTTAGACCATTTCAAATGGTTCGATGTCTGCCCGGATGCGACACTGAATGTGTCCATCCTCGCAGTATCCGGTTCTCAAGGTGCACGCCTGGCGGCTGGTCCGGTCCGACCGGGCCGCGCGGCAAGGAGATATATTGCCAGACCGGAGGGGCGCCGGGGGCGGGAATCTGGGCGTACACATTTCCTACACATCTTGTGATCCGACTAACGTTTGCCAGCCGTTAACTACCGCTCGCCGAGCATCTCTTTATATAAGGCAGTCTCATGGTTAAAGCGGATACGTCCCCCTAGCTAAAGCACAGCCAGCATCGAGCAACTCATCACGTTCTTCCACCGAGAACCCCTCGGCGTAGACGCGCACCACTGGTTCGGTCCCGCTAGGACGGACCAGCAGCCACGTGTCATCCTCGAATGACAGACGCAAGCCGTCCATATGACTAACGTTTTGCGGCACCTTGCCACAAATCGACTTGGGGTTTACGCCCGGCAGCAGGGTTCGTAACGTTTCGGCATCTTCGGCCTCAAGGCGCAAATCGCGTCGACCGTAACTCGTCTTACCAAAACTGTCCTCGAGTTGGTCGACCAGAACGCCCAAAGGCGCGTCCGTCTTTGCCATAAGCTCACACAGAATCAGACAGGCGAGGATTCCATCGCGCTCGGGCATATGCGCGGCGATGCCGATACCACCGGCTTCTTCGCCGCCCATGAGGACGCCGCCCTTCTTCATCTCCGCCGCTATATATTTGAAACCGACTGGTTTGACGGTCACGCGGCAGCCAAGCGCATCGGCAATGCGGCGCACGAGCGTCGAGCATGAAAGATTGACGACGACGCGCCCCTTCAAATTACGAAATTGAACCAAGTCGCCCAAAACGAGCGCCATGATCTGATGCGGATGTATATATCTGCCGCGCTCGTCAACCGCGCCGATACGGTCGGCGTCGCCGTCGGTCACCAGGCCAGCGCAAGCTCCGTCCTCGATAACCGTGCGCTCGCAAGCGTCCACCCACGGCTCAACGGGGTCGGGGCAGATATCTTCTTGGTCAGACGCCTGCCCGGCGTGAATCTCGTGCACCTCAACGCCAAGCTCGCGCAGCAAGTCGGCTAGATAGCCCTGGGCTGCGCCGCCCATGGGATCGACAACCACGCGCAAGTGCGCGGCGCGGATGGCTTCGGCATCGACAAACGATGCCACCGTCTGCATATAGTCAGGAATGATATCCGCGGTGCGATATTGCCCCTCGATCCCCATTGGCTCGGGAGCCATAGTCTCTTCGAGCTCTTCGATGACATCCTGGTTGGCGGTCGAGCCGTCACCCATGCGAATCTTGAGGCACAGATAGCCCTGCGGATGATGGGACCCCGTCACCATGAGCGCGCCGCACGCTTCACCGTCATAAGCCGCCGCCCACGTAAGGGCAGGGGTCGGGACAGGTCGCGAAGCGAGCACGGCGTCTAGCCCGTGCGCTGCTAGCACGCCCGCCGCAAGCTCAGCGAACTCGCGCGCCAGGGGCCGGGTGTCGAACCCTATATATACCGTTTTGCCCGGATTGGTCTTTTGCCACAACTCGCCGACGGCATCGGCGATACGGGCAACGTTATCGGCAGTGAAGTCCTCATCGACGCGAGCGCGCCAACCGTCAGTTCCAAAATGAATTATCGCGCACACGCGCAGACACCTCACAGTGTTTGGATCATGGTACGCATGGGGTATACCCGCAACATGCACTCGGCAACCTGCCGGCACCAGCATTCACCATTTGGGCAAATGCTGCCGAGGACATGCAAGCAATAAAAAAACCGCCCCGTATGGAGCGGTTTGCCCTTTATATATCGAGCGCCTCGGCCATCGCGGCCGTAGTGATTGCCGTGGTTCCACAGCAACTGCCCACCATTGCGGCACCGGCATGTCTCCATTCGATGCATGCGCGTGCGAAAGCTTCGGGGTTCTCGTGCCATACGGGGCCATCCTGAGTCTGGACCGGATTGCCTACGTTGGGACGCACCGTGACGGGAGTAGTCGCCGATGCAACCATCCTGGGCACCGCCGCGTTCGCGGCCGCAAGCGAACAGCAATTAACACCAACCGAATTTGCGCCGTGTTTTTCGGCGTACAAAACGGCTGCCTCGATGTTGAGGCCATCGCCCAACAGGTCGCCTTTATCGTCAACGACAAAACTCACCAGAACAGGCATGCCATCGGCGGCATCTCGGGCGCCGGCAAGCATGGGCTGCAAATTACGGATAGACGTCACCGTCTCGATCAGCAGACCGTCAACGCCGGCGTTGAGCAAGGCGTGCGCCTGTTCGCGCGCAATGCCTCGGATTTCACGATACTCGGCAGAGTCCTCGGCAAACCACTCAATACCGATCGGGCCCATCGAGCCTAGCAGCAGCTGAGGGTGCGCCTGGCGGGCATCGTCGACGGCCCCGCGATTGACCTCCGCCACGGACGGCGCAATCTGGTCGTGCTTGAGGGCATAGCTCGATGCCTGAAAGGTGTTGGTAATGAGCACCTGCGCGCCGGCGGCGACATACAAGCGATGGATACGAGAAACGGTCTGCGGCTCTGCCAGATTCCAAAACGCCGGTGGAATGTCGGCGGCATCGTACTCACTCAACAGAACACTGCCCATGGGGCCCTGCGCCAACAAGGTCTCGCTCGACAAGCGGCGCGTAAGTTCCTCGGCACCAAAGCGGTTGTAATAACTCGTATCCATATATATCCCGCTATTCCTCGACGCTGATTCCCTGCTTTTCGAGATAGGCGAGCCAGCGGCTCATCGTGTCCTCGGATAGCGCATGCTCCATCATGCAGGCCTCGGAATCGGCTCGCTCAAATTCGACACCGAGCTCCTGAACCAAAAACGTGCGGATGAGGCGATGACGGTACCAGATAGCCGTGCCAACCTCGCGGCCGCGATCGGTCAGGATTACCTTGCCGTAGTGCGATTGCTCGACAAGCTCGGATGCCTTGAGCGCCGAAACCGCTTTATTGACCGATGCCTTGGAGACGCCAAGGCGCTGCGCGATGTCGACCGATCGCACACCGTTGGTTTCCCCCTCTTCGCTTTCAATGCGAACCATGCACTCCAAGTAGTCTTCGTTCGCCACCGTCAGATGCAGTTCGCGCGAGCTATTTGTCGTATCCATGATCTTCCGTCCCTTCTGCATTCAATGGCTGATTCTACCCCATCCAAGCGTCGTGGTATGCCGTGGCATACCGTGCTAGAGTTCTTGTTGCACACGACGACCAAGATTGGAGCGGTCTTTATGGAAAACACCACCACGAGCCCCGATGTCCTCGAGCGCTTTTTGCGCTACGTCCAGATCAACACGCAGTCCGAGGATGCAAACTGTGACCAGGTACCCTCGAGCGCCGTTCAGTTTGACCTTGCCAACGTGCTAGCTGAAGAGCTGCGCGAGCTTGGTGCGGAAGATGCCCACGTGACCGAGCACGCCTATGTCTGCGCGCATATCCCCGCAAGTGCGGGCGCTGAGGATAAGCCCGCCCTGGGCCTGATCGCCCATCTCGACACCACCGAAGTTGCACCGGGCGCCGGCGTGAAGCCGCACATCGTACACCACGAAGGCGGCGACCTGGTCTGCGGCACGGTTGACGGTAAGCCCGTTGCCATGAGTACCGCCAAGCTTCCCGCCCTGAACGACCTCGCAGGTGAGGACCTGGTCTGCAGCGATGGCACCACGCTGCTGGGCGCGGACGACAAGGCAGGCGTCGCCGAGATCATGTCGCTTGTCGCGCGTATCGCTCAGGACCCTTCTCTGCCCCATCCCGCACTCGGCATTTGCTTCTGCCCTGACGAGGAGATCGGCCACGGAGCCGAGCTGTTGGATATCGATGCCTTTGGCTGCAAGTACGCCTACACGGTCGACGGCGGCCCCATCGGCGAGCTGGAGTGGGAGTGCTTTAACGCCGCCGAGGCGACCGTCCGCTTTGAGGGCCAGTCCATCCACCCGGGCGACGCCAAGGGCCGTATGGTCAACGCAGGCAATCTGTTCTGCGACTTCAACGCGTTGCTCCCCTACGCGCAGCGCCCGGAGTATACGGAAGGCTACGAGGGCTTTTATCACCTTGAGGGTGTATCTGCGACCGTCGATCACGCCACAGCGCGCTATATCGTCCGCGACCATGACGCCGCCAAGTTCCAGCAGAAACTCGACCTTATTGATGCCGCCGCCTCGATGCTCAACCAGCGTCTGGGTGAGGAGCGCGTGACGGTCGAGATTAAGCAGCAGTATCGAAATATGGCCGAGATCGTTCGCGACTATCCCGAGCTTATTGATGTTGCCAAGGAAGCCTACCTTGCCTGCGGCGTTGAGCCCCAAGTGCTGCCGATTCGTGGCGGCACCGACGGCGCGCAGCTGTCGTTCCGCGGTCTGCCCTGCCCCAACCTTTCCACCGGCGGCTATTGCTACCACGGCGTCAACGAGTTCGTCCCGGTCAGTTCGCTCGTCAAGATGACCGATGTGCTCCAGGAGCTCGTCGCCCGCTTTGCATAAGCCTGGCTGCACAAGTCCGAAAGACAAATCGCCCCGTCCTCAACCAAGAACGGGGCGATTTTTTTGCTGCAATGAGAACAGGTTGACGCACGCCAGCCTCTTAACGCAAGGAGTGTCCCAAACTGCCGGCACAAAAGGAACGTCCCCAAGTGCCAAGTGCATCAAGAGTGTCCCCCTTGACCAGTCGTTTAAGAACGTCCCCAATGACTACCCATGTGCCAAGTGTTACGCCGATGTTTTGGCACCGACAGCGAAAACCCGCCAGAGCGAGCAAGGTGCCTTGAAACGAGGTGGCATTGATCTTTTGATCATGCCGCCGAAGTTGAAAGGCAGATTGCCGCTCTGGCGGGTTTGCAGCGTCAAGCGGTTACGCGGTTTGGTAAAACGGCGTAACTCTAATAGTTGGCTTCGTAGCCGTTGCCGTCGCCGGTGGGCTCTTCGTAGTAGTCCGAATCGCTCGAATCGCTTGAGTCATCGGAATCGTCAGAGCTGACCGATGAGGTTGCGGTACCGTTTGCGTAGTCGTCAGACGTGTTGTTGTTCAGGTCGCCGATCGTAGAGCTGGAACCGTCGGAAAGACCCATGGTGTTGGGACCCTTGGGATCCTTGCCGGCATCGACACGCTCCATCATTTCCTTGAGCTCGTCCTCGTAGACAAAGACGTAGCTCACACCGTCGATCATGGTGCTGTCGTCGGCGTACGAGGGCAGGTTGGCCGAGTAGATACCGTCGACATCCATACCGCGCATGGCATTGACCGTAGCCACGATATCCTGAACGCTCATATCGGTTACGAGCATATCGGACAGCGAATTAACCAGGCCAAAGATCTTCGTGGCATCGAAGTTATTGAGAATCTGGTTGGCAAGGGCGCCAAGCACCTGACGCTGGTGGCGCATGCGCGTGTAATCGCCGTCGGCATAGGTGTAGCGGCAGCGGGCATAGGTAAGGGCGGTGGCACCGTCCATATGCTGCTGGCCAGCGGTAATCTTAATATCCAGGTGCTCGGGGTCGTCAACATCATCGGTTGCGTTAATGTCGATACCGCCAACCGAATCAATCAGCGCTTGCATACCGTCGAAGCTGACCTCGGCATAGTGGGAAATCTGAACACCGCACAGCTCGTTGACCGCCTCGACCATGGCCTCGGCGCCGCCAACGGTATGGCAGGCGTTGATCTTCATGGTCTCACCCTTGTACTCGACCTTGGTGTCGCGCGGAACGGAAATGAGCGTCGCCTGCTTTTGCGTGGGGTCGATGCGTGCCAGGATAATCGAGTCGGCACGATACGTATCCTCGCCCGGACGGCCGTCGGTGCCAAGAAGCAGCACGTAGAACGGATCCTTTGCCTCATCGGTGTCAACCAGAACCCGACGCAGATTGTCGGTAATGACATTAGAATCGCCGAGCTTGCCCATAATGGTGGCAAACCACAGGCCGGCAGCGGTAGTGGCACTCAGCAGCACGCCAAGCACGACAATGAGCGCGACGTGACGAATCGTGTGGCTACGACGACGTTGGCGAGCGCGCTCGGAATAGCGAGCCACGTTATCGCGACTGTAGATCTTGGCCTGCGCACCAGTTGAGGGTCTTCGGGTGGCGGTATCCGCGAGGGGCTTTTTATTAAACATAGGCAACCTGTATTAGTAGATGGCGGGATCGGGGACGGTAGCATGCTCGACATGCGCGCCGAGCGCCTGCAGCTTTTCGACAAACTGCTCGTAGCCGCGCTTGATGTGATGGATGGCCGAAACCTCGGTCGTCCCGTCGGCGATCAAGCCCGCTACGACGAGGGCCGCTCCGCCACGCAGATCGGGCGAGGTAACCTGTGCGCCCGAGAAGCCCTTGACGCCATGAATCATGGCATGATGACTCTCGATACGAATGTCGGCACCCATGCGCACCAGCTCAGAGGCAAACATAAAGCGATTCTCGAAGATGTTCTCGGTAATAACGGAACTGCCGTCGGCAAGGGCGGAGAGTACCATAATCTGTGCCTGCATGTCCGTCGGGAAGCCGGGGAACGGAAGCGTCTGGATGTCGACCGGCTTGATACGCTCGGCACGGTTCACATGGACGCCATCCTCGACGCGCTCGCAGTCGATACCCATGAGCTCCATCTTCTTGAGCACCATGCCCAAGTGAATGGGGCAAAAACCCGTGACGTCGACACCGCGATCGTCGGCCATCAACGCACCGGCAACGATAAAGGTACCAGCCTCGATTCGGTCGCCCACTACGCGATGGGTAACAGGATGCAGCTCTTCCACGCCCTCGATGGTCACGACAGGCGTACCGGCGCCGACAATCTTAGCGCCCATCTCGTTGAGCATGTTGGCGAGATCGACGATCTCGGGCTCGCGGGCGGCATTGTCGATAACCGTGGTGCCCTGTGCGCGCACAGAGGCCATGATGAGGTTCTCGGTCGCACCGACGCTGGCGAACTCGAGCGTGACGGTGGTACCGCGCAGACCTTGGGGCGCATTAGCGTTGATGTAACCGTGGGCGGTATCGAACTCAACGCCCAGGGCCTCAAGACCAAGAATGTGCATATCGATCTTGCGAGCACCCAGGTTGCAGCCGCCCGGCATGGCAATTTTGGCGCGATGGAAGCGGCCCAGCAGGGGTCCCATGACGGCGGTGGAAGCGCGCATCTTGGCAACGAGCTCGTAGGGGGCCTCCCATGAATCGACCTGAGAGGTATCAATCTCGAGCGTGTGCTCGTCGAGAACATCGATCGTAGCGCCCATGCCTTTGAGCACCTTGCCCATCACGTGGACATCGGAAATATCGGGCACGTTCTGCAGCGTCGTCTTGCCCGGCGCCAGAAGCGTTGCCGCCATGAGTTTGAGCGCGGAGTTCTTGGCGCCCGAAACGGGCACGGAGCCTCCGATGGCGTGGCCACCCTCAACGCGGATAATATCCAAGGTCTACCCTTTCAAAAAGCATGCCCGGGGTGGCTGGGCCATCCCGGGCATGATGTGTTCGCAAATGGTCGAACGCTAAATCGTTTGACTATTGGGCAAGCTTGAGCTTACACCATGCGATTTCATTATAGAGGTAGGCGCGGCGTGCATCATCCTCCGACAAATTACCCAGCTTCTCTTCAAAACCTTGAATATCAGCTTTAAGCTTGTCGGCATCGACGGTCGCCAAATCGCAAGCGCGCTCGGCGAGAACGGTCACGACATCGTCCGCAACCTGGGCATAGCCGCCGGCCACGGCAAACGTGTGGTCGACAGTGCCCATGGCCTTATCGGAAACGCGAACGTAACCGCGGTCGATCGTGCAGATCTCGCTGGAGTGAGCAGGCAGAACGCCAAACTCGCCATCCGTGGACGGAATCGACACAAACGCAGCGTCGCCCTCATAGGCGCAGCTCACGGGGCACACGATGCGGATACGCATAACCTACTTCTCCCCCATCTTGCGGGCGCGCTCGCGCACGTCCTCAATCGTGGAAGCATAGCGGAAAGCCTGCTCGGGCAGGTCATCGGCCTTGCCGTCGACAATCTCGGCGAAGGAGCGGACGGTATCCTCGACGCGGACGTAGACACCGGGGTTGCCGGTGAACTTCTCGGCGACGTGGAAGGACTGCGAGAGGAACTGCTGGATCTTACGGGCACGGTTGACCGTAAGGCGCTGCTCCTCGGACAGCTCGTCCATACCCAGGATGGCGATGATGTCCTGAAGGTCGGAGTACTCCTGCAGGAGCTCCTGGACCTTGACGGCGACACGGTAGTGCTCCTCGCCGACGATCGAGGGATCGAGAGCGTCGGAGGAAGACGCGAGCGGGTCGATAGCCGGGAACAGGCCGAGCGACGAAATGCTACGCGAAAGAACCGTGGTGGCATCGAGGTGCGTAAACGTCGTGGCAGGCGCCGGGTCGGTCAGGTCGTCTGCGGGGACGTAGACAGCCTGGACGGAGGTAATGGAGCCCGTCTTGGTCGAGGTAATGCGCTCCTGGAGGTCGCCCATCTCGGTTGCCAGCGTGGGCTGGTAACCAACGGCGGACGGCATACGGCCCAGCAGTGCGGAAACCTCGGAACCTGCCTGGGAGAAGCGGAAGATGTTGTCGATGAACAGCAGAACGTCCTGACCACGATCACGGAAATACTCAGCGGTGGTAAGGCCGGCCAGACCGATGCGCAGACGCGCTCCGGGCGGCTCGTTCATCTGACCATAGACCAAGCAGGTCTTGTCGATAACGCCAGACTCGCTCATCTCGAGGAACAGGTCGGTGCCCTCGCGGGTACGCTCGCCGACGCCGGTGAACACCGAGGTGCCGCCGTGCTCCTGGGCGAGGTTGTTGATGAGCTCCTGAATCAGAACGGTCTTGCCGACGCCGGCGCCGCCGAACAGGCCTGTCTTGCCGCCACGGATGTAGGGCTCGAGCAGGTCGACGGCCTTGATGCCGGTCTCGAAGATCTCGGTCTTGGTGGTGAGCTCGTCGAAACGGGGCGCTGCATGGTGGATGGGGTAGAACTCCTCCACCTCGGGCATGGGTTTGCCGTCGACGGGCTTGCCCATGACGTTCCAAATGCGGCCGAGCGTCTTGGGGCCAACGGGCATCTTCATGGGCTCACCGGTATCGGTGGCGATGAGGCCGCGCTGCAGGCCGTCGGTCGAGGACATGGCGACCGTGCGGACAACGCCGCCCGGAAGCTGGCTCTCGACCTCAAGGATCGTGCTCAGATGACCGATCGGGGTCTCGGCCTCGACCGTGAGCGCGTTGTAGATCGGGGGCACCGCACCGTCAAACTTGACGTCGACGACAGGGCCGATGATTCGCACGATGCGACCATCACCGGCAGTCGTCTTCTTGGTGGCTTCCTCGACCGCAAGCTTTACGGTGTTATTAGCCATTACTGTTCCTCCAATGCTGAGGCTCCGCCGACGATCTCGTTAATCTCGGTCGTGATCGAAGCCTGGCGCACGCGACTATACGTGCGGGTAAGGGTCGAGATGATCGCGGTGGCGTTTTCCGTCGCGGAGTGCATGGCCTTGCGGCGTGCACCCTGCTCGGCAGCCGCCGAATCGATCAGGGCCTGGTAGATGACCGTCAGGATATAAGACGGCACAAGCTTGCCGAGAACATGCTCGGGAGAGGGCACGAACTCGAACGTGGACGAGATGCGCTTAGGGGCGTCGGTCTCGTTCTTACGCGGACCGTGGGCCATAGCGATCATCTCGGGGTCGAGCGGCAACAGATGCTCGACGCGAAGCTCCTGATCCACGCGGTTCTTGGCGTGGTGGTAGACAAGCTCGACACGGTCAAGCTCACCGGCACGATACGCATCGCAGATATGAGAGGAGATCATGCGGGCCTGGTTGAAATCGGGCTCAGAGGAGTTGCCCTCAAAGTGCATGACGACGTTTGCGCGGTCACGGAAATACGTGGCCGGTTTGCGCCCACACGCGATGATCTCGCACTCGATGCCGTCGTTCGCCCAAGAAGCGGCGAGCTTTTCGGCCGTGCGCTCCACCGTCGTATTGAAACCGCCGGCAAGGCCGCGGTCCGAGGCAATAACGACAATCAGGCCATGCTTGACGCTCTCATGCTTCTGCAGCATGGGATCGGTGCCCGAACAGGAGGCGTCGCCGGCGACCGTCAACATGACGTCGGTCAGCGCCTCCTTATAGGGCTCGGCCTGCTTGGAGCGATCGAGGGCACGACGAATCTTGGCCGTAGAGACCATCTCCATCGTGCGCGTGATCTGCTTGGTCGTGGTAACCGAGGAGATTCGCTTCTTAATGTCGCGAAGGTTGGCCATAGGGCTTAGTTCTCCTCTGATCCAGAAACATCCGAATGGTGCTTGGCCATAAACTGCTGCTTGAAGTCGCCGATGACGCGCAAGAGCTCAGCCTTGGTGTCATCATCGATCTTCTTGGCGCGAACCTTGTCGAGCAGTGAGCCAAAGCCATTGTCCATGTACTCGATGAACTCGGCACGGAAAGGCAGCACGTCGGCGATCTCCAGGTCATCCAGGAAGCCCTCGTTGCCAGCGAACAGCGTAACGATCTGCTCGCCAACCTCAAACGGCTTGTAACGCGGCTGCTTCAGGAGCTCGGTCATGCGGGCACCATTGGTCAGCTGCTTCTGAGTAGCCTCGTCGAGGTCGGAGCCGAACTGCGTGAAGCCGGCGAGCTCCTGGTACGAAGCGAGGTCCAGACGGAGGTTGCCGGCGACCTGCTTCATGGCCTTGGTCTGCGCATCGCCACCGACGCGGGACACGGAGATGCCCACGTCGACTGCCGGGCGCTGACCCTGGAAGAAGAGCTCGGACTGCAGGTAGATCTGACCATCGGTAATGGAAATGACGTTGGTCGGAATGTAGGCCGAGACGTCGCCGTCCTGGGTCTCGATGATCGGAAGAGCCGTCATGGAGCCGTAACCGTTCTTCTTGGACATCTTGACGGCACGCTCGAGCAGACGAGAGTGCAGGTAGAAGATGTCGCCAGGATAGGCCTCGCGTCCGGGCGGACGATGCAGCGTCAGCGACATCTGACGGTAGGCCACAGCCTGCTTGGACAGGTCGTCGTAGATGACGAGCACGTGGCCGCCGGGGTTGGTCTCGCTGGCGGGCTTACCGTCCTCGCCGTTGTACATGAAG
>DXLT01000179.1:1097-3107 GCA_019414555.1 Collinsella sp. | reverse complement strand
AGTGGCCTTCGGCTCGTGCGGAACTTGTATCGAGCAAAGCCCCAAACCGCTCCCAGTTCGTTTACGTGGTTGTCTGCGCCCGGAATGTTAGGGCCACTGGGTTGTGGCCTTGAGGTCGCTGCAAAGCGGTGTTTGGCTGATTTTTTGAACGCGAGGGGCTCATTCTTTTTGGTGGGCCTCTTTTTCTGTTATGGGGGACTTTGAGTTATGGCTAAGCGTTCTGGGTCGTATGTCGTTCCGTTCTCGTTTGAGTTGCTTTCGTTTGATGAGGCTGTGGGGCTTGCTGCTGATACGGGGCGGATTTCTGGGGATGCTGGTCCTTTGCTTGAGACGGTTGTCGATATGCTCGATGAGTTGGGGCGCCCGGACGAGTACTTTGATTGCATTCAGGTCGCCGGTACCAATGGCAAGACTTCGACCACGCGTTTTTCGGCTGCCATCCTTCGTGGTGAGGGGTTAAAAACCGCGCTGTATACGTCGCCGCAGCTGGTGCGTTATCCCGAGCGCATGGAGGTCGATGGGCGCGTTGTGAGTGACGAGGCCTTTGCCCGTGGCGTTTCTGCCGCTGTTGAGGCGGGACGTCGGGTGAATGCGCACCGTGTGGCGGCGGGGGAGCGCGCCTATACCATTACTCCGTTTGACCTGCTGACGGCCGCCGCACTTGTGGTGTTTGCCGAGGCCGCGGTGGATGTTGCCGTGCTCGAGGTTGGCATGGGCGGTCGTTGGGACGCCACGAGTGCGACCGATCCCGTCGCCGTTGCCATTACGGGTATTGGGCTCGATCACACACGTATTTTGGGCGATACGCTCGAGGCCATTGCGGGTGAGAAGGCTGCGGTCATTAAGCCCGGACGCCTGGTTGTTCTGGGCGAGGGCACGCATGAGGCAAGTGTTCAGCGCGTGATGGATGCCCGTTGCCGCGAATGCGGTGTGGTGCCGCTCGTGGTGAGCCATGTCACGACTAAGGTGCCGGCGCATGTGGGCGACACGGTTGAGTTCAGCTGCACCACGCCGCGTGCGATCTATACGTCGAGTATGGTCAAGCCGGCATATCAGCCGCAGAATGCCGCGTGTGCGATTATGCTGTGCGAGGGCTATCTGGGCCGCGAGCTCGACCACGAGTCGCTCGACGCTTCTCTTATGGGCTGCCCCACGCCGGGTCGCTTTGATGTGCTGGGAACCGATCCGCTCAAGCTGATCGACGCCTGCCATAACCCCCAGAGCTGCGAGAACTTTGTGAGCGCGTTGGACGAGATCGATCCGTGCGTGGAGAATCGCCCCACGCTGCTGTGCGCTGCGCTGGCCGACAAGGACGTGGCAGGCATCGTCGACGTGCTGATTCCCGCCTTTCCACGCGTAGTCGTGACCCAGACCGATTCCGACCGCGCCCTGCCGGCGGAGGAGCTCGCTGCCCTCGTTGATGCCGATAAGCTCGCAGGCGTGTACTCCAGCGTTTCCGAGGCCCTTGCAGCTTTCAAGGCCGCAGGCGAGCCCTTCGTAGCAGCCGGCACCATCACCCTAGCCGGCGAAGTGGCCGGCCTGCTCCGTTAACCCATCCCCTCATCAGTTGCGGTGAAATACGGACTGTTTTACAAGCCAGAAGCCTCAAACAGGCCGTATATCACCGCAACTCAAAAGCAGTCAATTTGGGACGGGGCTTTTTTGGCTGCCCTGTGCCCCGAGTCGACTCGCTTGCCATGAAATTGGCCTGTCTACTACGTTTGACCGGTTACCCTCGACCACACGGAACATTGCGAAATTAAAACCGCAGGTAGACGGCTTGCGGATTTTGCGAAAAGTCGGTTATGGTCGACCCATGCGGGTTAAACGTAGTAGATAGGCCGTTTTTGTGGCGACATTCATGTGATGCGGCAAAGGGGCTGTCCCTTTGCCGCATTGCCTAGTCTAGGCGGACTGGATCGTGGGGGTAGGCGTTGAGAATCTCGACGCCGGACTCGGTCACCAAGGCCAAGTCCTCGATGCGGACGCCGGTGTGACCGGGGAGGTAGA
>DXLT01000179.1:0-1087 GCA_019414555.1 Collinsella sp. | reverse complement strand
GTCATGCCCGGCTCGACAACCTGCTCGTTGACGAGCGAGACGTCGCCCGGCTCGTGATCCTGCAGGCCGATCGAGTGACCCAGGCGATGCGTAAAGTACTGCCCATAGCCCGCATCCTCAATCACGTCGCGCGCGGCGCGGTCCAGGTCGCACATACGAACGCCCGGCGCGATAAGCGCTTCGGCGGCCTCGTTGGCACGGCGCACGATGTCGTAGATGCGTGCCGTCTCCTCGTCCGGCTCGCCCCAAAAGAACGTGCGCGTCATGTCCGAGCAGTAGTTGCATGTCCGAGCAGTAGTTGCAGCGGCGTCCGCCAATGTCGAACAGCACCACGTCGCCACGCTTGAGCACGGTGTCGTCGGGCTCGTGATGCGGGTCGCCGGCGTTGGCGCCAAAGCTCACGATCGGCGGAAAGCTAAAGCCCTCGCAGCCGTGCTTTCGATACAGGCCGAGCATCTGGTCGGCAATTTCGCGCTCCGTTACGCCCTCGTGGACGAGTTTGATCGCGTCGGCCATCACGGCGTCGTTGGCGGCCGAAGATGCACGCATGAGTTCCTGCTCGGCGGCATCCTTGTAGGTGCGCGCGGCGGTGACGGCAAAGTCGCCCAGGAAAAACTCGCTTGCGGCGTGGCGCTCCAGAAGGGGCATCAAAAAGCCGGAGCGCATGACGGTATCGATGCCAAGCGGCTTGGTCGGATCGATCTCGCGCGCGATGGCATCGGCCACGACATCGGTATCGGTGTGGTAGGCAACGCGGGCATTGTCGTACTCGGGCAGCTGATGCAGGGCGTTGACCAAGATTACGGGCTCGTCATCGCTCGCGAGCAGCACACCGCAAAAACGCTCGAACATATCGGCATAAAAACCGGTCAGGTAATAAATCGACCACGGGTCGTTTACGAGCAGCTGTGCGCCGGGGTGCTGAGCCTCGAGCGCATCGAGCACGCGCGCCACACGCTGGTCATCGACATGTGCCATGAAACATCCTTTCGCTAGGCTGCCACCATGGTATCCCCAATGCCAGGGTAGTCAATTTGGGACGTGTCTCTATAGTTTTGTCAACCGCGTGCTTCGCGACATTTCGGCA
>DXLT01000178.1:0-3112 GCA_019414555.1 Collinsella sp. | reverse complement strand
TGCCGGAGTTGACGGCGTCGAGCGCCGGCCCCTTGAGCTTGTCGACTGCCACGAACCACTGCTCGGAAAGCCACGGCTCCAGCGCGGAGTCGCAACGGTAGCAGTGCATGACGGAGTGATCGAGTTCGTCGACGTGATCGAGCAGGTCGTGCTCCTCAAACCACTTGATTACGGCCTCGCGGCACTCGTCGCGGTTCATGCCGGTGAACTCGCCGTAGCCCTCGACAACCACCGCGTGCTCGTCAAAGATGTTGATCTGCGGCAGGTCGTGAGTCTGACCCATGGCGTAATCGTTGGGGTCGTGGGCCGGGGTGACCTTGACAAAGCCGGAGCCAAAGTTGGCGTCGACATGCCAATCCTCAAAGATAGGAATCTCACGGTCGACGATGGGGAGCTTGACGGTCTTGCCCACAAAGGCAGCCTTCTCGGGGTCCTTCGGGGAGACGGCGACGCCCGTGTCGCCGAGCATGGTCTCGGGGCGCGTAGTGGCGACGACGATGTAATCCTGGCCGTTGACCGGCTCGGTCAGCGGGTAGCGCAGGTGCCACAGGTGGCCCTTCTCGTCCTTGTACTCGGCCTCGTCGTCCGAGATAGCAGTGGTGCAGTTAGGGCACCAGTTGACGATGCGCTTGCCGCGGTAGATCAGACCATCGTGGTACCAGTCGCAGAACACCTTGCGCACGGCCTGGGCGTAGTCCTCGTCCATGGTGAAACGCTCGTTATCAAAGTCGACGGAGCAGCCCATACGCTTGATCTGCTCGACGATGATGCCGCCGTACTCGTGGGTCCAATCCCAGCAGGCGTCTACAAACTTGTCGCGACCGATCTCCAGGCGGCTGATGCCCTCGCTCTTGAGCTTCTTGTCGACCTTGGTCTGCGTGGCGATACCGGCGTGGTCGGTGCCGAGCACCCAGCGCGTGGACTTGCCGCGCATGCGGGCCATACGGATGATGGCGTCCTGGATGGAGTCGTCGGTGGCGTGACCCATGTGGAGCTTGCCGGTCACGTTGGGAGGCGGAATGGTTACGGTGCAGTCGCCCACGCCCTCGCGGCGCTTGTAGTAGCCGCCGTCGAGCCACTTCTGCAGGATCGCCGGCTCGTTGGTCGACGGATCGTAGTTCTTGGGCATTTCTTCCATATATTTCTCCCTTGCCCGTCGGCGTGTCCGCCTGCTTGGTTTTCGCTCGGTCAGGTCCTGACTCGCGCGAAGAGCACATTAAGTGCTCTTCGGCTCGTGCGGAATCTACGAAAACCAAGCAGGCGGACACGCCTTAGGTATCGATTACTTCAGTCTGAAGGTACTAACTTGACAATCTCACAGAATAGCACAGGCATACCTGCCGAAAAGGGACAGGTTTATTTTGGTAGGTTTTATCAGGGGAAACGACATTTGCCCATATAAAACCGACCAAAATAAACCTGTCCCTAAATGGCAGGCCCCGCGGTGGTTGCCGCGGGGCATGGATTCAAGCTATTTAACCGTAGATGCGTTGGGGCTGCTCTTCGCCCTTTACGGAGGCTTCGGTCACGATGACCTTGGAAACACCCTCCTCGCTGGGGAGGTCGAACATCGTCTGCTGCAGCACGTCCTCGCAGATGGAGCGCAGGCCGCGGGCGCCGGTCTTGCGGGCAAGCGCCATGCGGGCGATCTCGTGCAGGGCGGCATCCTCAAACTCAAGCTCAACGTCCTCGAGCTGGAACATCTTGCGGTACTGACGCACCACGGCGTTCTTGGGCTCGGTCAGGATCGACACCAGGTCGTCCTCGTCGAGCGCCTGCGTCTGGGTGACGACGGGCGTACGTCCCACAAACTCGGGAATCATGCCAAAGGCGTTGAGGTCCTGCGGGAGCACCTGACGAAGCAGGTCGTTCTCGTCGACCGAGGTGGGGCCGGCGATCTCGGAGTTAAAGCCCACGCCCTTGTTGCCCACGCGATCGGCGATGATCTTGTCCAGACCCACAAAGGCACCACCGCAGATAAACAGGATGTTGGTCGTGTCGATCTGCAGCAGCTCCTGCTGGGGATGCTTGCGGCCGCCGGTGGGCGGAACGCTGGCCACCGTGCCCTCAAGAATCTTAAGCAGCGCCTGCTGAACGCCCTCGCCCGAAACATCGCGGGTGATGGAGAGGTTCTCGGCCTTGCGGGCGATCTTGTCGATCTCGTCCACGTAGATAATGCCAACCTGCGCGCGCTCAATATCGCCATCGGCGGCATTGATGAGCTTGAGCAGGATGTTCTCGACGTCCTCGCCGACGTAGCCGGCCTCGGTGAGCGCGGTGGCGTCGGCGATGGCAAACGGCACCTCGAGGATGCGCGCGAGCGTCTGCGCCAGAAGCGTCTTACCGGTACCGGGAGGGCCGAGCAGCAGAATGTTGGACTTGGCGAGCTCCACCTCACCCATATCATCGTCGAGCTGCGAGTCCAAACCGTCGTCAAAGGCCGAAAGCGCAGCACCGCCCTCGATCACGCGGCGGTAATGGTTGTACACGGCAACCGACATGGCGCGCTTGGCGTCCTCCTGGCCCATGACATAGGCCGAAAGCTCGTCATAAATCTCGTGCGGCGTCGGCACATGCGTAATGACCTGACGGGCGTCGTCCTCGAGCTCAAAGCCCTCGGCCTCGGGGTCCACGGCGGGCTGAGATGCAGCCTGCCCGTGATCGTTGAGAAAGCCCGGCAGCTTGCCGTTGCGGGCAGCGTCCATAAAGTCCGAAGCCAGCGACTCCTCCAAGATCTCGGAGCAGGCGGCGACGCACTCGTCGCAGATAAAGATGTTGGTCGGACCCTTTACAAGGCGGCGAACCTGCCCCTGCTCTTTTCCGCAGAAGGAGCAGCGGATGGGGTTGCCATTCTCGTCAAAGTTGTCCTGCATGTTACCTGCCATCCTAGGCGTCCTTCGCGGCGAGATCGCGCGAGGTGACGATACGGTCGATCAGGCCGTAGTCGAGGGCCTCGGCAGCGGTCAGGTAGTTGTCGCGCTCGGTGTCGGCCTGGACCTTCTCGATCGGCTGGCCCGAGGCATCGGACAGGATCTGGTTGAGCTCGCGGCGGGTCTTCTTGATCTCCTCGGCCACGATCTCGATCTCGGTCTGCTGACCCTGGGCACCGCCG
>DXLT01000177.1:1053-3129 GCA_019414555.1 Collinsella sp. | reverse complement strand
GTGAAAGACGGCGCAGCAGATGACAAGATTCCTGTCATTGTACCCGAATGCCGTACGTCCTTACCTACGGCGCTCGCCCTCGAGCGTGCGATCAAAGGCCCAGACCCACCAACGCATCACGTGTGCCTGCGAGCCGTCCGCCCGCTCGCGCGTCTGGTCCTCCAGATACAACTCGGTCGCGTGCCCGCCAAAACGCACCTTATAGGTCGCCGTACGAACACCGTGAACCGTTAAGCCAAAGCCCGTGGACGAGACAATCTCGTCAATCGTAAAGCAGCGACCGTCGACCCAGCAGACGGTAACCGGCACGACTTGTCCGCCCGCGAGGATGCGAGCCACGACGTCCACATACTGCTTGTGTACGCGCCGAGTTTTGCCGTCTGTCTGTCGATATTCCATGCCTCCTATTATCGAACGCATGTTTGCATGTTGTAAAGCGAACAGACTGTGGTTTTGGAGTGTCGTAGTAATCGCACGTGTCCGCATGGCGTGTTAGCAAAAAGAACACCCGCGGTCAACAGGGCTAATATTCAATTTTAGTGCCAAAAAGTTCACTTCTCCCATCAGAACTCGGTAAAGAGACCCGCAGGAGGTGATACGATTTATCATGTTTTTGTAACGTGTCTGCAAACTTCGAGAAAGCCCATATATGGACGTAACGTTCTCAACCTTCCTCGGCCAAATTGTGTCGAACCCAGTCCTTGCCGTCACCGTGATCCTCGCGTTGGGCGCCATCTTCGTCAATGGATGGACCGACGCGCCCAACGCCATCGCGACCTGCGTCACTACGCGTTGCATGCCCGCCCGCGCCGCCATTCTCATGAGCGCCGCATTCAACTTCCTCGGCGTGCTCATCATGACGCACTTTAACGCGAGCGTCGCCAACACCATCTCACATATCGTCGATTTTGGCGGAAACAGCACCATGGCGCTCGCCTGCCTGTGCGCGGCGTTGTTCTCCATCGTCGTCTACGGCGCCACAGCGTCGCGTTTTGGCATCCCCACCTCGCAAAGCCACAGCCTTATCGCCGGCCTGACCGGTGCCGCTATCGCCCTCGGCGGCGCGAGCAGCGTCAACGTCCACGAATGGATGAAGGTCATCTACGGCCTGGCGCTCTCCATCGGTCTGGGCTTTGTCATGGGCTGGATCCTGTGCAAACTCGTCTCGATTCTGTTTGCCGCCGCCAACAGGCGACGTGCCAACGTCTTCTTTAAATACGCTCAGATCGCGAGTGCCGCGGCCATGAGCTTTATGCACGGCGCGCAGGATGGACAGAAGTTCATCGGCGTGCTCTTTTTAGGCGTGGCCTTCGCCAGCGGCCAGACGAGCGTCGGCGATGCCGGCATCCCCATCTGGATTATGCTGCTGTGCTCGGCAACCATGGGCATCGGCACCAGCGTGGGCGGCGAGCGCATCATCAAGTCCGTCGGCCAGAGCATGGTTAAGCTCGAGAAGTATCAGGGCTTCTCTGCCGACCTCGCAGGCGCCGCGAACCTGCTGCTTGCCACCCTTACCGGCATCCCCGTGTCCTCCACACACATCAAGACCTGCGCCATCATGGGCGTCGGTGCCGTCAAGCGCCTCTCGGCCATCAACTTCGGCGTCGTCAAGGACATGATGTTCACCTGGTTCTTCACCTTCCCCGCCTGCGGACTCATCAGCTTTGTCATGGCCAAGCTGTTCATGATGTTCCTCTAGTCAAACCGAACGTCCATCCGGACTGCATTACCTCGCCCGCCCATCTTCACCTCGAAAGGACCACTCATGGCAAAGAAACCCGATTCGTTCTACTTTGACAACTACGTCGCCTGCGCCGACCTCGCCGTCCAGGCCGCAGAGCTGCTCACCAAGATTTTTGAGAACTTTGACCCCGCGCAGATCCACGACATGCTCGATAAGATGCATGCGATTGAGCATGCGGCAGACAAGAAGCACCACGAGCTCGAAGACGCCCTGCTCACCGCCTTTATCACCCCGCTCGAGCGCGAGGATCTGGATCTGATGAGCTGCTCACTCGACACCGTGCTCGACCGCATCGAGGGCGTCGTGCAGCGCGTCTACTTCACCAACATCCA
>DXLT01000177.1:0-1043 GCA_019414555.1 Collinsella sp. | reverse complement strand
CGACGCCATCGTCATCGCCCACAAGGTGACCGACGCTTGCCGCGCCATGAAGGACCTGATGGTCGAGTTGCCTAACTACCGCAAGTCCAAAACGCTGCGCGAGCTCGTCATCCAGATCAACACCATCGAGTCCGAGGCCGACGAGCTCTACATCAACGCCATGCGCAACCTGCACGTTAACGGCAAGGACCCGCTCGAGGTCATCGCCTGGCGTGACGTGTACGCCTTCCTGGAGTACTGCGCCGACTGCTGCGAGAATGTGGCCGATGTCGTGGATTCGATTGTCATGAAGAACAGTTAATTGGGGGTACGTGTCCCGGCGGTCGCGGGCCCGGCCACTCATAACCTTTTTCACTCCGGCTGCATGCAGAGTCGTTCAAAAGCGGTTAATTAGTGGTACGCGTCCCACCGGCGAAGGCCCGGCACCTATTTGCTTTCTCACTCCGGCTGCGTGGCAGAGTCGTTCGAAAGTAAATAGGTGTCGGGCCTTCGCCTTACGTATCACCATTGGGAACCTGGGCTAATAGGCGGAATGCATGGTGGCTTTGGTTGAAAGCGTCTTTGGCATCAGTCATGACTTTGGGCAGCGCTGAGCGTTTGGCTGAATGTTGCTCTGGGTACCCTTTGGTTGTCTTTTATTTCGTTATTAAATTGTTGGAGGGCTTGTATGTCTTATTTGGATCTGGCTCGGGGTCGGTATTCTTGTCGTGAATTTCAGGATCGTTCTGTTGAGCAGGCTGTGGTGGATGCCATTGTTGAGGCTGGGCGTATTGCTCCTTCTGCTTGCAATAATCATCCAACCCGTGTGATGGTGTTGGATACGCCTGAGCTTCTGGAGAAGGCAGCTGCTTGTCAGCCTCGGTTTGCTCGTGATGAGTCTATCTTTGGCGCTCCGCTTGTCTTCCTTATTTGCAGCGTTACCGGTGATGCTTGGGTGCGCCCGTATGACCAGATGAATTCTAGTGAAATCGACACCTCAATCGTGTGTGATCAGATGATGATGGAGGCCACCGAGCAGGGCCTGGGAACGTGCTGGGTATGCC
>DXLT01000176.1:0-3132 GCA_019414555.1 Collinsella sp. | reverse complement strand
TTGCGCGCGTAGTCGTTGATCACGCGGGTGAGCGCGGTGCGGAAGCCCTCAAGGTGCATGCCGCCCTCGGGAGTGTAGATGTCGTTGGCAAACGACATGACGTTCTCGCCGTAGCCGCTATTCCACTGCAGGGAAACCTCGACCTCGCCCATCTTGGCCACGGGAGCGTCCGGGTCCGATTTGCCCTCGATGTAGATGGGCTCCTTAAAGGCCTCGGGGACGTCCTTGCCCTCGTTGAGGAACTTGACGAAGTCGATGATGCCGCCCTCGTAGCAAAACTCCTCCACGTGGGGAGTCGCCTCGCGCTCGTCGGTCAGCACGATCTTGAGGTTCTTATTGAGGAACGCTGTCTCCTGCAGACGGTTGTGCAGCGTATCGAAATCGTAGATGCAGGTCTCGAAGATCTCGTCGTCGGGCCAGAAGGTGACGGTGGTGCCCGTCGAATCCGAGGTGCCCACGACCTCCATCTTCTTGACGGTCTTGCCGCGCGAGAACTCCATCTCGTAGGTGTTGCCATCGCGACGAACCTGAACGACCACGCGCTTGGACAGTGCGTTGACGACGGAGATGCCTACGCCGTGCAGGCCGCCCGAGACCTTATAGGCCGAGTTATCGAACTTACCGCCGGCGTGCAAGATCGTCATGACGACCTCGAGCGTCGGGATCTTTTTAACAGGGTGCTCGTCGACGGGGATGCCGCGCCCGTTGTCGACGACCGTGATGGAGTTGTCGGCGTGGACCGTCACCTGGATCTCGGTGCAGAAACCGGCCATGGCCTCGTCAACGGAGTTGTCAACGATCTCCCACACCAGGTGATGCAGGCCGCTGGCGCTCGTCGAGCCGATATACATGCCCGGGCGCTTACGAACGGCCTCGAGACCTTCGAGAATCTTAATCTCGCCGCCATCGTAATCGTTTTCGTTTGCCACACGTCCTCCTTCAGTCAAGAAAATGTGTACAGCCTTACTAGTTTATCGTAAAAAAATACCCTCGGGACCGAGGGTATTTGGCTCTACAAGGCCACCAGATGCGATTTAAGGCTCTTTTTTGCTTTGCACGCCCTTGGCCCACTCGGCACTGGCTCTCATGGCATTCTCGAGGGCCTCGCGCAGTTTTTGGTCTTCGATGGGCGCCACCTGGCGCTCGATCTCGGTGCACTCGGCCTCACTTAGGTCGGCGTGCGGGGCCGGCGGGCGCTCGGTCGTCGCCGGGCGCAGGCGCTCCTTGGCGGCGGGCGGCGTGTGACCGGGCGCGGTGGTTTTGAACACCAGGCCGTCCACATGCGCACCGGCGCGCTCCATGCGCACGCGGATGATCTCGCGCAACAACGTCATTTCCTGCGTCCACGAGGGCGAGTCGAGATACACCAGCAGCTCATTGGACTCGGGCAGGTAGCGCAGTCCCGTCACATGCCGCCCCTCGCGCGTGCCCGAGCACACCGCGTTCCATGCGCGATAGACCGTGCGCGACTCCTCGGCGGCCTCCATCTGCGCACGGCGCTTAGGCGTCGCAGCCGCCAGGATGCGCTGGCGCTCTGCGTTCAAAAACCCGCTGAAGGCGACTGTCTCGCTCTCGCGCTCGTAATTAGCACGTCTCACCCATGCTCACCACCTTGGCTCGATCAAGCAGGTCATCGGTAAAGTACCCCAGGTTGGTCGTAGTTATGACCGTCTGGATATCATCGCCAATCAGCCGCAGGAAAGCGCCGCGACGCTCGCCGTCGAGCTCGCTCATCACGTCGTCCAAAAGCAGCAGTGGGGCGGTGCCCAGGACATCGCGAGCCACGGCAACCTCGGCCACCTTCCAGGACAGCACCAGCGTGCGCTGCTGTCCTTGGCTGGCAAATGAACGGGCGGAGCGACCCGCCACGGTAAACTCAATCTCGTCGCGATGCGGTCCCACCAACGTCACGCCGCGGCGAATTTCCTCGTCGGCATGCTCGTCAAGGGCGGCCAGCATGCGCTCGTACGCCCAACCCTTCAGCTCTTCGCGATCCTCGACCTGGGGCAAAGCCCCCAGCGTGGACGCATAGGTCACGTTGGCGGCCTCACCTGACGCTACTTGCCCGTAGGCAGTGTGCACATGGCCCGCCAGCCGGTCGAGCAGAGCCAACCGGTGCACGAGCAGGGCCGAGCCCGCGCGGGCAATCGAATCGTTCCACGCGCCGAGCATCTCGCGGCAGCACCAGGTCTCCTTGAGCAAGGCGTTACGCTGGGTCACGCAGCGCCCATAGGTGCTCGCAAGATCGGCATAGCGTGCGCTCAGCTGCATGCCAAAGTCATCGAGGGCGGCGCGGCGCACACTGGCGCCACGCTTAACCATGTCCAGATGGTCGGGGCAAAACAGCACGCTCGGAAGAACCCCGCGCACACCGGCGGCAGAGCATCTCTTGCCGTTGCGGCTAAACGAGCGCTTACCGTCCTCCGCGCTCAATCCCATATCAAGTACGCGGCCGTCGCCCTCGAGCCTCAGCTCGATCTTGCACGAGCCCACGCCGTCATGGACGAGCTCGGCTGCGGTCGGATGCCTAAACGAGGCGCCGCTCGTCAGCAGCTGCAGCGCCTCTATGAGATTGGTCTTTCCCGCCGCGTTGGGTCCCGCAAGTATCGTCACGCCCTCGTCCAGGGCAATGTGATAGCTATCGAAGCTGCGGTAGTGCGCGACGGAAAGATCGCGGGCGAACATGGTCATGGCGCAGCGCTAGATGCGGACCGGCATGACCAGGTACAGGTAGTTGATCTTGTCGTAGGACTTAAAGATGCCCGCCTGCGAGTAGCTCTTGAGCTCCAGCGTGATCTCCTTCTCCTTGGACAGGGCATTGAGGCAGCCGAAGATGTAGTGGTAGTTAAAGGCGATGGTACCCGACTCGCCCTCGGCCTCGACATCGATCGTCTCCTGCGCAAGGTCCTGGTCATTGGAAATGGAGGACAGGCCCATCTGCCCGTTCTCGACATCGATCTCGAACTTGACGGCGGGGTTGGCGCTCGCGATAACGGCCACGCGCTTGAGGGCGGCGTTAAAGGCGGCGACGTCGATCTTGACGCTCGTCACGCACGAATCGGGGATGAGCTGCTTGTAGTTGGGGTACACGCCCTCGATGCGGCGCGACACGTAGGTGGTGTTGCCGGCCTC
>DXLT01000175.1:0-3136 GCA_019414555.1 Collinsella sp. | reverse complement strand
AATGGAAGCGGCGCGGCGCAAGCCCTCAATGAGCTCGGCCGGCGCACCCTCGCCTTGAACCTTGGCGCCCACGCAGACGAGCTCGACGAGCGGGTTGCGACGACGCAATGTGCGCTTGACGTCGTCGATTACGGCACCCGAAAGCGAGGTGACGACTGCCACGCGGGAGCAGAACACCGGGATGCGGCGCTTGCGCGCTTCGTCCATCAGGCCCTCGCGGCGTAGCTTTTCGGCCAGTTGCGCCACTTGTTGACGCAGCAGACCCTCCCCCGCTAACGAGAACGAGCGGGCGACGAAGCTCATACGACCCGTAGGCTTGTAGAGATTGAAGCTGCCCTTAAAGCTTACCTGCATGCCGTCGCGCAAGTCGAAGGTGCGCTTAAGGTAGGCGCCCTTCCAGATGATGCAGTCGACGGCCGCCGAGTCGTCCTTGATCTGAAAGTAGCAGTGGCCGCTTCGGGCGTTTGGGCCACGAAAACCCGTGACCTCGCCCAAAACGCTCAGCTGCGGAATGGCATCGAGCGCACCGGCGGCGATCTCTACCGCCTGGCTCACGCTGAGCTCTTTGCGCTCCTGCTCGTCCGAACCGTCGAACTCGGCGGAAACGGCATTGCCGGTTAGATTCCAGCCTGCCACGCAGCCTCCTTTCGTCATCGTGCACAAGGGCTCCGGCCCTGCGCAAATTCAAGTCCAACACATAGTACAGCGCCGCGGGGACACAAATCCCCGCGGCGCCCAGCGACCCAATTTGTTATCGGTTGGAGTTTTTGTTGTAGCGAGCCATAAGATAGAGCAGCTGAATAATCGAGGTGAGCGCCGCAGCCACATAGGTAAGCGCGGCGGCCGTCAGGACCTTCTTGGCACCGTTGACCTGTTTGGAGCTCATGCCCGACTGCTCGATATACGCCACGGCGCGGCGGCTGGCGTCAATCTCGACCGGCAGCGTAACGAGCTGGAACAGCACGCTAAACGAGAAGAAGATCAGCGCGAGGGTCGTGAGTCCCGCGATGTTCATAAACAGGCCCATGAGCAGCACGATGGTCCAGGTGTTCTGGGTAAAGTTGACGACCGGCACGAGGGCGGTACGTACCTTCATCATGGCATAGCCGCTTTGACGCTGCGCGGCATGGCCTGCCTCGTGACAAGCGACAGCAACGCTTGCGACCGAGCCGCCCGAACGGTTGGAATCCGACAGATACAGGTTGTTGTCCTGCGGGTTGTAATGATCGGTGAGCTCGCCAGCAACGCCCTTGATGCCCACGGCACTACAACCGTTGGCATCGAGCATGCGGCGAGCGACCGTGGCGCCCGTATCGCCGTCCGAGCGCACCTTAGACCACGTCTTGTACGTCGAGTTGATATAGCTCTGCGCGGCAAGACCGAGCACCGTACAAACAAGAACAACCAGCAGGTACAGCGGGTCGATACCAAAGCCGTATCCATAGTAATAGGGCATGCGAATTCCTCCGAATCGAGTTACACGTTGGAGGCATTCTACCCACTCAAGCGGCTAGGCTTCCTTACAGGAGCTCGATTTTGCCGTCCTTCACGGTGAGTCCCATATTGCCGGAAAGCAGATCGTCCAGACGCGAGCCCACAAGCTCAAAGCGCCAGCCTTCGCGCAGGGGGCTCTGCTCGGGGTGCTCAATATAGTCGGCCAGGTCATCGCGCGAGGCGATGACCGAGGTCGCCACGCCCGAGCGCTCGGCAACCAGGCGAATGAGCGCATACATCAGGTCCGTCACGCTCTCCAACTCCGGAGAGATCTGGCGATGCCCGCGCACCATGAGCGGCAGGCGATCGTGCGGGCAGCTTGCGCCACGCTTGATGGCCATGAGCGCACCGTCCACGTCGCGCTCCCCCAACTGATCGGTACCGCGAATGCTACGGAACTCCTCAACGCGCACGGGATTGCGCTTGACGAGCGCAAGCAGCGTGTCGTCGGACATGACCCACTTGCGCGGGATGTTACGGCGCTCGGCGCGGTCCTCGCGCCAGGCGGCGAGCTCGCGCGCGATGCCCAGCTGGTGGCGGCTGCACGAGTTGATGCGCTTGACCTTGCGGAATGCCTCGTGACGGTCGGCGCGATAGTGCGACTCGTCAGCCAGCGGGCGTAGCTCGTCGAGCACCCAGTCCACACGGCCCAGCTCGCGCAGGCGACTCATCATCTCGGTATAGGCGACGATCAAGTACTTGACGTCATCAATCGCGTACTCAATCTGCTTATCGGTCAGCGGGCGACGCGACCAGTCGGTCAGCGACTCGGTCTTGGGCAGCGAGACGCCGCAAAACGTCTGAACAAGCGCGCCATACGAAATCTGCTGGCGCTCGCCCAAAAAGGCAGCGGCGACCTGCGTATCGAAAATCGGTCGTGGCAGCACGCCCACGGTATGGAGCATAACCTCCATATCCTGCGAGCAGGCGTGGAAGACCTTAGTCACGCTCTCGTCTGCCATAAGCTCGGCCAGCGGCGATAGGTCGTCGATTACCAGGGGATCGACCGCGACGCTCTCGGCAGGGGTGGCAATCTGAACCAAGCACAGACGCGGATGGAATGTGCGCTCGCGCAAAAACTCGGTATCGACGGCAATCGCGTCGAACTCACGGGCGCGCTGGCAAAAGTCGAGTAGAGCCTGATGTGTGGAAATGTACATATCAACCCATCGAATAAGGTTAGGCCCGAAAAACACGGGTAGGATATCGGCATTGCCTTACAACTATACTCGGTTAGTCACAGAACGGGAACGTAAGTATGCGCTGCCTTATCATCCACAACCCGGCATCGGGCCCCAGCTCAGATGAAATCTACGCATTCACGCACGCCCTCGCGCAGGGCGGCGACGAGGTCGTGATGCGTTTTATCGGCGATGGCATGGAGCCCGAGGACGCCGTGGCAGACGTGCGCGAGTTTGATCGCGTGGTCGTTTCGGGCGGCGACGGCACCGTCTCCAACGTGCTCGACCAGATGCGCGGATGCGGTGTCCCCACGCTCGTCTTCCCCTCCGGCACAGCCTGCCTGTTCTTCAACAACATCGGCAATGCCCCCGAGGCAGCGGCGCTTGCCAAGGCTTGCCGCGCCGGTCGCACGGTCAAAGTGGACATGGGCGAGCTCTTTTGGCTCGACGAGAACGGCAAC
>DXLT01000174.1:0-3156 GCA_019414555.1 Collinsella sp. | reverse complement strand
TGAGGCGACCCTCACTGGAGAACGCCGTACCCATGCGGCCGGTGCGCGTCGGCAGCACGCAGTCGAACATGTCGATGCCCACGCCAACGCCGCGCACGAGCGTGGTAGGGTTGCCGACGCCCATGAGGTAGCGCGGCTTGTACTTAGGCATGTACTCGGAAACCAGCGGCGCCAGCGTCTCGAACATAGTCTCGTGGTCCTCGCCCACCGAGTAGCCGCCGATGCCGTAACCGGGGAAGTCGCCGCACTCCTCCAGATGGCGCAGCGAGCGCAGGCGCAGATCCAGATGCATGCCACCCTGGACGATGCCAAAGAGCGCCTGGTCATCGCGGGTGTGAGCCTTGTAGCAGCGCTCGGCCCACATACTCGACAGCTCAACGGCGCGCTCAACGTAGGCGCGCGTGGCGGGATAGCCCGGGCATTGGTCGAGCTGCATGCAGATGTCGGAACCGAGCTTCATGGCGATTTCCATGTTGTCCTCGGGCGTCCAGAACACATGGCGGCCGTCGTAGTCGTTGACGATAAAGCGCACGCCCTCGTCGGTGAGCTTGACGGCGTCGTTGTGGCTGAACACCTGGAAGCCGCCCGAGTCGGTAAGAATGGGGCCATGCCAGTTCATAAACTTGTGCAGCCCGCCCAGCTCGGCGATGGTGTCCTCGCCGGGACGCATGGACAGGTGATAGGTATTGGCAAGCACGATCTGGGCGCCGAGCTGTTTAACGGTCTCGGTAGGAATGCCCTTGACGTTTGCCTTGGTGCCCACGGGCATGAAGATCGGCGTCTCGATGTCGCCATGTGGGGTGTGCAGCACGCCGGCACGCGCATGCGTCGTCGGATCCTCGGCGATCAGGTCGAATTTAAAAAGGCTCTGGTCCATAAACTGGAACTCCTTGGTTGCGGTTCATACGCAAACCATTATACGGGCAACCCGCAAGAAGCACCGACTCGACAGAAACTGGCGCATTAAACGACCAGTCGTTGGGGACGTTCTTAACGACTGGTCGTTGGGGACAGTCTTCAGCGCCACCTTACAAAGGAGTGTCCCAATCTGCCGGCAAGAGTGTCCCCAAGTGCCGGCAAGAGCGTCCCCCTCGACTAGTCATTTAAGAACGTCCCCAACGACTACTTTTCTAAGAACGTCCCCAACGACTACATCCAACAGCCAAGGTAACGCCGATGCTCTGGCAACGTCAGCGAGCGGTCGCCAGAGCGAACAAGTTGGCATGAAAAGAGGGCGGCATAGACCTTCTGGTCATGCCGCCCTCTTTGAATGACAAATTGTCGCTCCGGTGACCGCGCAGCGTCGGCCCGTTACGGCGTTTGGTAAAACGCCGTAACTCTTAGGGCCGCTGGCCCATGCCACCCTCGAGGGTGACGGTCTCGCCGTTCATATACTTAAAGTCGGGGCCGCAGAGCTGAACGACCACGCGGCCGATCTCCTTCTCGACGTCGCCGTAGTGGCCTGCCGGCGGCATGTGGACGTTGGCCTTAAACGCCTCGGGATAGGCATCCTGGAAGTTCTCGAGCGCAGCAGTCCAGGCAAGCGGGCACACGATGTTGACGTTGATGCCGTCGGGGCCCCACTCGTTGGCGGCGACGCGAGTCAGACCGCGGATGCCCTCCTTGGCGGCTGCATAGCTGCACTGGCCGTAGTTGCCAAACAGACCGGCGCCCGAAGCAAAGTTGACCACGGAGCCCTTGGTCTCCTTCAGGTGCGGATAGGCCTTCTGCATGTACAGATAGGTAGCATACAGACCGGAGTAAATGGCCAGGTTAAACTGATCCATGGTGTGGTCGGCGATGGTCACGCCCGAGGCGCTAGCCTGAGCATTGTTGACGACGGCGTCGATGCGGCCGAACTCCTCAATGGCCTTGTCGATGACGTTCTGGACGACGGCCTCGTTGTCCTGACCGGCCGAGACATCGGCCTGAACAGGCAGAACCTTGACGCCGTACTCGGCCTCGAGGGATTCCTTAGCAGCCTCGAGCTTGGCAACGTTGCGGCCGGTAATGACGAGGTTTGCGCCCTCCTTGGCAAAAGCGATATCGATGCCGTAGCCGATGGAGCCAGCGGAGCCGTCCTTAAGCGTGGCCTTGCCGCCGCCGGTGACGATCACGGTCTTACCAGTGAAAAGTCCCATACAAAGTCCTTTCAAATCGCGACGGGCGAACCCGCCGACTGCGCGCATCCAAATAAACGCGCCAAAAGCTGAGATGCAACTTTAGCGTGTTCAAGCAAAAATAAAAGACCGCGGTAGGCGAACGGCACCACGTCGTTCGGCGAAGGGATTGTCAAGTACAAACTGGATAAAGCGGCCGAGTTATTGTTATCAGATCGAGCCATCGAACACGTTTTGAAACTTTGCTGCGGCGCGCGGGAAGTCGGCGCGAGACTTTATCATAGGGTGACAAACAACGATGAGGAGCACATACCTATGACAGACGAGCTGGACCCCCAGACTCAACAGCATATTGATGATTCCGCAGACGTCACCGCAGATGCTGATGCTGTGACCTGCGATGATATTGACCTCGACGACCCCATCTTGGACGAAAGCGCTACGGCGGAAACCCCTGGCGCCGAAGATGCAGGCGAGCAAAACGACGATGCGCCCGCTCAGGACGACGACCCCGTACAGGATGCCGCTCCGCAAGCTGCGGGCCCTATCGAGGTGTCTTCGGAAGAAGAGCTCGACGCCGTCATGGACTCCATGATGGATGCCGTCAAAGCGATGAAAGACGCCGTGGCCGACGCTGACGTTGACGCCGAGGAAGAGGAGGCTGCCGAGGCGGCCTCGACCTTTGTACCCGGCGAGACTCCGGTTGCCGACCAGGGCAGCACCATGCCCTCGTTTCTGCAGCTCGAGCACCCCACGATTGGCGCCGATGCGGTCGACCCGCACGCAGCAGGCTTTTCTGTGGTCGAGGGCGGCACCGGCAACATCTCCGTGCCGCAGGCTGCCGATGCGGATGCTGCTGACACCGCTCGCCCGACCGCCTCGCACTCCCCTGCCGCGAACCGCGATCTGGGGACCGCTGTCTCGAACACCGCGAACGCCGTGGGCACCTTTATTGCCCAGGGCGCCTCGGCCATGCGCGAGATGAACGCCGCGAAAAAGGCACTTGCCGATGCCCGCGCCCACCTGGCCGAACTTG
>DXLT01000173.1:0-3180 GCA_019414555.1 Collinsella sp. | reverse complement strand
CCCCCATCCGCTCGGGCTCCACGCACTCAATCGCCAGGAACGCATCGGCCGAATCATCGGACAGCGCCGTGCGAACGCCGTCGCGCCAGTTCCAGCAGCGGCACACAGCGCCCGCATCGTCGATGTAGGCGAGCTCGCCGGGCAGCGTCGGATCGTCCGCCTCCTCGCCAAGCGGCAAGAACGCATCGCCACCATCGGTCACCTTCAAGCGAAGATCTCCCTCAATCGCATGCAGGTCCTCGCCGCCAACGGGCAGCGCATAAGTCAACGAAATCGTGTTGTAGATATCCACCGCCGGTGTGATGTGGCCGACCGGCTTGCCTTTGAGCACGCGCTTGAGCAGGTTCTCAACTGAGCAACGCGCGCCCTTCTTGGTCTTGAACAGGCGATACGCCTCGCGCCATGCCTTAACCGGCGCGTTCTCGCTGATGGTATCGCTTGTCAGGTGACGCTCCGCATCGATATTGGCGCGATTGAGCAACGTGGCGATCGCATCCACGTCCTCCTGGGGAATCTGGGCCGCGGGCTTCATGCCCTTTACGACTACGACGCCGACCGCCGCCTGCGGAAACAGCTCCCAAAACGAATCCTCGGCAACGAAACTCTTCATATGCTCTCCCTTCATAGCGTACGCCCGAGTGAGGGCGCCTAAACAAAAAGCGCCCTTACAACGGCCACCTTCAAAGTCCTACGGTGCCGTCACAAGAACGCTTGCGCTGTCCCCATCCGGAGAAGGGGACGATATGTCAGGCGTATTGTAACCCGAGTCATCCACGTGAGCAAAACCACCACAAAGGTGCCTGTCCCCTTTGTGGTGGATATGGACTCACGGCGAAGCTAGTGACGGAGTCCCAGCAGGCCGCGGCCGCGATGACGGGCCTCGGCGGACACCTGGGCGTGCGGGCCGGCGGCTTTGACGGACTCGGGCAGGTGCGAGTACTTCTTCTCGAAGTTCTCCTCGAACATCACCGCCAGGTTGTGCGCGGCCTCGTCGTAGCGCGCGGTGCTCTGCCAGTATTGGCGCGGCACCAGGATGCCATCGGGCACGCCGTGGCACGTCGTGGGAATGTCGACGTTAAAGATGTCGTCGTGCACGAACTCGCTATCCTCGATGGTGCCGTCGAGGGCGCATGCGACCAGCGAGCGCGTGTAGGCCAGCTCGATGCGATGACCCACGCCGTAGCCGCCGCCAATCCAGCCGGTGTTGACCAGGTACACGCGCGTGCGGCCGTCGGCAATGCGCTCGCCAAGCATCTTGGCGTAAACCATGGGGTCGAGCGGCATAAACGGCTCGCCGAACAGCGAAGAGAACGTGGGCGTGGGCTCGGTGACGCCGACCTCGGTGCCGGGAATCTTAGCCGTAAAGCCCGTCACAAAGTGGTACATGGCGGCATCGGCCGTCAGGCGTGAGATGGGCGGCAGCACGCCAAAAGCGTCGCAAGTCAGGAACAGCACGACACTCGGAGTGGTGCCCATGCCCTTAGTCCACGCGTTAGGAATGTGCTCCACGGGATAGGCCACGCGCGTGTTGTGCGTGATCGAGATGTCGTCGTAGTTGGGCTTGCGGTTCTCGTCGAGCACCACGTTTTCGCAAATGGCGCCAAAACGGACGGCGTTGAAGATCTCGGGCTCGTGGAAGGCGTCCAGGCCCTCGCATTTTGCGTAGCAGCCACCCTCGATGTTAAAGATGCCCATGTCGGACCAACCGTGCTCGTCGTCGCCGATCAGCAGCCGCATGGGGTTGGCCGAAAGCGTGGTCTTGCCGGTGCCCGACAGGCCAAAGAACACCGCGGTCTCGTGCGTGACGGGATCCATACTGGCCGAGCAATGCATGGGTAGCACGTCGTCCTCGACGGGCAGCAGGTAATTCATGACGCTGAAGATGGACTTTTTGATCTCGCCGGAGTAGCCGGTACCCGCGACCAAAATCACGCGCTCCTGGAAGTTGATGACCACGGCGGCGCTGGAGTTGAGGCCCTTGATGGCAGGATCGCACTGGTAACCGGGCGCTGCGAGCACGCAGAAGTCGGGCTCGCCGGTGCGCGCGATTTCGCGGGCGAGCGGACGGGCGAGCATTTGCTTAATGAAGAGTGCCTGGCTGGCACGCTCGCAGGCAACAAGCAGGCGACGCGTGTGGTTGCGGTCAGCGCCCGCCATGCCGCGCGTGACGAACACGTCGCGCTCGTTGAGATAGTCGACGATGCCGGCCTTGATGGCCTCATAGCTCTCGACGGACAGTGGGCGGTTGACCGCACCCCAGGCGATCTTGTCGTGAACATCGGGGGTGTCAACGATAAAACGATCGTTGGGCGAACGACCAGTGCGCTCCCCCGTCTCGATCACGAGCGCGCCATTAGAAGCCATACGGCCCTCTTTGCGACGAATAGCGTGCTCGACAAGCTCTGCCGCCGGCAGGTCCACCAGCAGACGGGGTTGATTCTCGGCGGGATCTTCAACGAGCGTAATACCAAAGTTGGACAGAACTTCTGCAGGGGTAACACCAGGCATGGGGCCTCCTTTAAAAACGCGACACGAGGACACGACGCGCACTTTACTCACGTAAAGCCCGTTGTACCCGATATGAAAAAACGTTTTTGCGGCAAGGGCGGCAAGCCCGCCCAACGGTCAAAAATCGCAGGCAAGCGGCCCAGTCATTGGGGACGTTCTCAAACGACTAGTCGTTGGGGACACTCTTGAACAGGCAACATTCAAGGAGTGTCCTCGGATGCCGGCACTTAGGGACGTTCCCAAAGTGCCGGCACATAAGGAACGTCCCCAAGTGCCGACTACCGAATGGCGCCGCCGAAATTATCGAACAACCTGTTCAAAAACACGAGCGGACACCGCGGTGTCTATACTAGAGCGCAGCAATAGAAAGGACCCCGCTTTGAGCATCACGCCCCTCGATAGCATTCGCCGCGCCATCGCCCGCCGCAACGGCATCTCCAACCCCGCTGCATCGAAAGACGGCGCCGCGAAGGCCCAGGGCGGCCGCATCGAGAACGGCCTCTTCCCTGCCTCCCACACGGCCGAAGAGCTCGCACGCATCCATGAGCTGAGTCAGCGCAACGCCGGCGGACCCGATAGCAGCCAAGCCACACGTCGCCGGCGCGAACGCGATCGGGAGCCCGGCCCCATCCACCGCATGGTCAATGCCTGGTGGAACCGCCTGCTCGGAGC
>DXLT01000172.1:0-3182 GCA_019414555.1 Collinsella sp. | reverse complement strand
TGCGCCGACGAGCAGCAGATCGTTCACGCCATGGCAACGCAGCTGGCGCGTCTTTCGGGCTGTCCGGTCGTGTGGTACAGCGCCGACGCCGAGGGCGATGACCTGCTGCCGCGTGCGACATACACGGCCGTGGGCGATGCCGCACCGGTGCACGAACTGGCGCCGCAGATGCCGCCGCGGCTCTCGGCGTCCGCCTATGTGGGAACGCCGCTCGACGCCACGTTTGGCGGCTCGGCGTTTTATGGCATCTACCTGACGGTTCGCACAGGCGACGGCTTCGCGCGCTCGGGCGACCCCGCCTCGGTGGTGGGCGTGCTGGCTATCGTTGCCGAGCCCGACGTGCTGACGCACGAGGAGCGGACACTTGCCGATGCCATCGTGAGCGAAGGCGAGCTGGCACTCGATCGCGCCCGCGCCATGGAGGCCCGCGAGGAGGCGGCGGTGCTTGCCAAAAATGAGCAGCTGCGCGCCAACCTGCTGCGCTCCATCTCGCACGACCTGCGCACGCCGCTCACCAGTATTTCGGGCAATGCCGATGTCCTGCTCGATCAGGGCTCGACCGGCACCGCGGTGCTCGATGCCCAGACGCGCCGCGGCCTGCTCCTTTCCATTCGCTCGGATGCGCAATGGCTCAACGCCACCGTCGAGAACCTGCTCGCCATCACCAAGCTCGAGGGCGGCGGCATGCGTCTGTCGACCACGCTCGAGCTCATGGACGATATCGTCGAGGAGGCGCTGCGCCACGTGAACCCTGCCGTGCGCGAGCACGACCTTAAGGTGGTGGCGTGCGATGAGCCGGCGCTCGTCAACGTCGATGCGCGCCTGATGGTGCAGCTGGTGGTCAATCTGGTGAACAACGCCATCACCTATACGCCCGCAGGCTCGCATATCATGATTTCGATTAGCGTCGACGATGGACGCGTGGCGTGCTCGGTGGCCGATGATGGTCCGGGCATCGCACCCGAGGATCGCGAACGCATCTTTGAGTCGTTCTATACCGCCAACCATGGCCTGGCCGACAGCCACCGCAGTGTGGGCCTGGGGCTTTCGCTCTGCCGCTCCATTGCGCTGGCACATGGCGGTAGCATAGAGGTTACCGCGGCGGATCCGCACGGCTCGGTCTTTACGATTGAGCTTCCCGTCGCCGATGTTTCGTTTGATAAGGAGTAGCGCTGTGCCGAACTCTGCCGCAAAACCGCTCATCTTGGTTGTTGAGGACGACCCCGCTGTCCGCAACCTTATCGTTGCCGCGCTCGAGGCGCACGGCTTGCGCCATATGGCCGTGGAGACCGCCCATGCCGCCATCGCCGCCGCCTCATCACAGGCACCGAGCATTGTACTGCTCGATCTGGGCCTGCCCGATATGGACGGCGTCAAGGTGGTGGAGTCGGTGCGCGCATGGTCGGGCATGCCGATCATCGTGGTCTCGGCGCGCAGCGAGGATGCGGACAAGATTCGTGCGCTCGATGCTGGCGCCGACGATTACCTGACCAAGCCGTTTTCGGTCGAGGAGCTGCTCGCGCGCATTCGCACGACGCTCAGGCGCCTTTCGTATGCGCAAACGGGTGGCGTTGCCTCCGAGGGCTCGTTCGATACCGGTGAGCTGCATATCGATTTTGATGCCGGCATCGCCACGATGGATGGCGAGGAACTGCATCTGACGCCGATCGAGTACAAGCTCCTGTGCCTGCTGGCGCATAACGCCGACAAGGTGCTGACGCATCAGTTTATCCTGCACGAGATTTGGGGTACGGCGACTAAGAGCGACCTGGCGAGCCTGCGTGTCTTTATGGGCACGCTGCGCAAAAAGATCGAGTCCGACCCCGCGCACCCGCGCTATATCCAAACACACGTGGGTATCGGTTACCGATTGGTCACCCAAGGCTAGATCGACAACCACCATCCCACTATGAGTTGCGGTGAAATACGGTCTAAATTTGCCTAATTCCAGGCAAAACAGTCCGTATTCCACCGCAACTTTGTTATTTGCCCTTGGGCTTGCTGGCGTAGAACTTCTTCTTTTTGGACTTGCCGGCAGGGGAGGGTTTGCCGGCAAAGTTTGATTTGCCGTTGCCGGCCTGCGTGGGCGCGGGCGCTGCTGCACGAGGCTTGCGCGCCTCGGGGTTGCGCAGCTCCTCGGTTCGCTCGGCAATCTCCTCGGCGCTAAAGCCGACCTCGGCCATGGCGTCCTCGATGGGCAGTCGGCGCACGATATAGCAGTGGTGCACCTTCTGGTTGCGCGCGAAGTCCTCGGGGATGGTCTGTGCCGTAATGTCCTCCAGCACGACGCCCGCGCGCGCGAGCTTGCGCGTTTCGGGGCGGAAGCCGCGCAGGTTGCAGCTAAAGATGGCATGTCCGCCCTGTGCAAGCAGGCGAGATACGCCGGCCAAAAGCTCAACATGGTCGCGCTGGACATCCCAGGTGCGGCGGCCCATCTTGGACGAGTTCGAGAACGTGGGCGGGTCGACAAAGATCAAGTCCCAGCGGTTGCGCGTCTGGCGCTGGTCGCGAATCCAGGCGAGCACGTCGTCGCGCACAAAATGATGCTGCGGACCAACAAAGCCGTTCTGGCGCATATTGCGCTCGGCCCAGTCCAGGTAGGTGTTGGAAAGGTCGACTGTCACGGTTTCCTCGACGCCGCCGTCGGCCGCATAGCAGGTGGCGGTGCCGGTATAGGCGAACAGATTGAGGAAGCGGCGTGCCTGTTTGGCGTGTTCGCGCACCAGGTTGCGGGTGACGCGGTGATCCAGGAAGATGCCCACATCCAGGTAGTCGTCAAAGTTGACGGCAAAGGTGAGCCCGCCTTCTTCGATGAGCGGCAGACGCCGGCGCGCGATGTTGGCGCGCTCGCCCGATCCGCCCTTGCCGGCGCCCTGCTTGCCGTACTGCGAGCCGCCACGCGAACGCATGCGGGCCTTGGCGTGCACATGCTCGGCCGGAACATCAAGGATGCGCGGCGCGATGGCCAAGATGTCGAGCATGCGGGCCTGGGCCAGCGCGGGGTCGATGGTCTTGGGCGCGGCGTATTCGGCGATGACGAGCCAGCGGCCCGGCGTCTGCGGGCAACCCTCGTACAGGTCGATGGCAGCGGAGTAGTCGGGCAGGTCGGCATCGTAGACGCGATAGCAGCTCACGCCCTCGCGCTTGGCCCACTTGCGGCGCAGACGGGCATTCTTGCGCAG
>DXLT01000171.1:0-3241 GCA_019414555.1 Collinsella sp. | reverse complement strand
TGGACTCCTTCTCTCACCTGTGGCTGCTGTGGCGCTTCGAAAACGGAACGCCCGGCGGCACGGTTAAGGACATAGCTACCGATGCCAAGACGCAGGACAGGTCCGGCACCAACGTCAAGTGGTCGAAAACCGTGCGTCCGCCGCGTCTGGGTGGAGCCGAGCGCGTGGGCGTATTTGCCACGCGCAGTCCGTTTCGCCCTAATCCCATCGGTCTTACCTGCGTCAAGCTCGATCGTGTCGAGCTCACCGACGATGGTCCGATCATCCATGTGCTGGGGGCCGACCTGCGCGACGGTACGCCCATCTACGACATTAAGCCCTACATTCCATTTGCCGACTGTCACCCGGATGCGACCGGCGGTTGGATTGAGGATGCTCCGTGGCAAGAGCTCGATGTTGAGTTTCCGCAAGCGCTGCAAGATATGGTCCCGCCCGAAAAGCTCCCCGGCTTGGTCGAGGTTCTTCGCCAAGATCCGCGCCGCGCGGGTAGCAAGCATGAGCCAAACCGCGTCTATCATCTGGCCTTCGCCGGGCTCGACATATCGTTTACGGTCGATGAAACCCAGCTAACCGTAGTCGCCGTCAACGACGCGCAAGACTAACCAGCCATTCGTCCGCACCCGTCAAATTAAGCGCCAAACCCCGCGCCAAAACCGCCCGTGCTGGTGGACAATAACGCCTACCAAAACAATCAACTTTGCACGGGGGCTCAGCATGAAATACGACTTTACCTCACTTATCAATCGACACAACATGGACGCCATCGCCGTTGACTCTTGGGGCGAGATCCCCGGTATGGCTCCGAACGCACCCGACGAGGGCTTCGACCGCATTCCCATGTGGGTGGCCGACATGAACTTTGCCACGGTGCCCACGGTCCAAGAACACATCATTCAGCGCGCGCAGCATCCCATGTTTGGCTATTTCAATCCGAGCGACGAGTACTTTGACCGCATCATCGAATGGCAGAGCCGCCGCAATGGTGTCGAGGACCTGCTCCCTGAGCATATCGGCTACGAAAACGGCGTGCTGGGCGGTGTCGTGTCGACGTTGCGCGCGTATGTCCAGCCGGGCGATGCGGTGCTGGTCCACAGCCCCACCTACATCGGCTTTACCAAGTCCATCGAGGCCGCGGGCTATCGCATTGTCCACAGCCCACTTAAACTCGACGACCAGGGCGTGTGGCGCATGGACTTTGAGGACATGGAGCGCAAACTCGCCCAAAACCACATTCATGCCGCGGTGTTCTGCTCGCCGCACAATCCCTGCGGCCGCGTATGGGAGCGCGATGAGATTGAGCGCGCCATGGACATCTACCGCCAGCACGATTGCGTGGTGATCTCGGACGAGATTTGGTCCGATATCATTCTGCCGGGTCACAAGCATATCCCGACGCAGTCGGTGAGCGAGGATGCCCGCATGCGCACGGTTGCCCTCTATGCGCCGAGCAAGACGTTTAACCTAGCGGGTCTGGTCGGCAGCTACCACATCATCTACAACGAGACGCTGCGCGACCGCATGTGCGCCGTGTCTAACAAGACCCATTACAACGAGATAAATGTCCTCTCCATGCATGCGCTTATCGGTGCCTACCAGCCGCAAGGCTACGAGTGGGTGGACGAGCTCAACCAGGTGCTTGCCGGTAATATCGAGTACTTCTGCAATTACGTGGACGTGCATTTTGGGGGCGTGTCCTATTCACGTCCGCAGGGCACGTACATGGTGTTTCTGGACTGCACCGAGTGGTGCCGCGAGCATGGCCGCGATATTCAGTGGCTGCTCGACGAGGGGGCGCGCGTGGGCGTCGGGTATCAGGACGGCCGCCCGTTCCACGGAACCTGCCACATTCGCGTGAATCTGGCGCTACCGCTTTCGCGCGTAAGGGAGGCGTGCGACCGTCTGGACCGCTACGTTTTTAATGCACGGTAAGTGTGCGCTGCATGCGGGGCCTTCTGCCAGGTCGGCTAGAAGGCCCCGCATGGTAATGCGTCTGTAACCATTGGGCGCAGACCTGCTGAGGGGCTTACTTTTCCTGAATCTGCTTGCCGCAGAGATGCTCAATCGTAATCTCGTAGAGCTGGACGCCCTTGATGTCTTTGGCGATTTCCTCTTCGACTTCCTCGGCAGAAGGGTAGTACTTAAGCGCGAGCTGGCGGACTTTGTCCTCGATAAACGCGGGGGTGTCATTCGCCAGGCGACAACGGCCAAAGACCACGGTACTTATAACGTAGGGAGCCCAGTCACCGTCCTGGTACCACTCGTTGCCGTAAACGGTAAAGCAGACCTTGTCATCGCGCTTGAGTGCGTCGACCTTGTGGCCAGCCTTGGCGCCATGGAAATAAATCTTGTCGTGCTCGGCGTCAAAGAAGTAGTTGACGGGAATGGCGTACGGGTAGCCATCGTCGCCGTTGACGGCAAAGACGCCGCGCTTGCAGGTAGCGAGCAGTTCGCGCGCTTCCTCGTCAGTGATGGCGCGTTTCTTTCGACGTAAGGGCCTAAACATCGTTGGTTTCCTTTCTGGTCGTGCGTGGTGGTTGAGCACAAACTATAGCGAAACGGATCCGTTTTTCTTGATGCGGGCGAGTATGTTTTTGAGCTTGTTAAAGTCGAGCGGTTTGGACAGATGGGCGTTCATGCCGGCATCGTGTGCCGCCTTGGCGTCCTCGGCAAAGGCGTTGGCGGTGAGCGCGATGATGGGGATATCGGCTGCATCGACCTTCTCGCTCAGACGAATCGCGCGGGTTGCCTCATAGCCGTCCATGCCCGGCATCATGATGTCCATCAGAATCGCATCGAAGCTGCCGGCGGGATGCGACAGGTACAGATCGACGACTTCGTTGCCATTGGCGGCGCGGGTGACCACGACGCCCTCGGATTCTAGCAGCGTCTGGGCAATCTCGGCATTCAATTCGTTGTCTTCGGCGAGCAACACGTTCATGTCGGCGAGCGAGCAGTCGAGCACCCCCTCGACCGTATCTGCCCGCGCCTGAGGGTTCTTGTCGATATCGAGCGGAATCTGGACGTTGAACGTACTCCCCACGCCAACCTCACTCGAAATCTCAATCGTACCGCCCATCAGTTCAATAAGCGACTTGACGATTGGCATGCCCATGCCGGTTCCTTGGAACTTGCTGCGCGCATCGTCACCTTCTTGGGCAAACGGCTCATAGATATGCTTTAAAAACTTGGGAGTCATGCCAATGCCGGTATCCGAAACGCTAAAGCAAAAGAGCGCGCGCCC
>DXLT01000170.1:0-3260 GCA_019414555.1 Collinsella sp. | reverse complement strand
CGCGCGGAAAACGTTGCGCTCACAGGTGCCGTTGCTGGCGCGCAGCTCGGCCAGATTGCGATAGAGGCCGCCATGGTTCTCGGCAATGGACTGGTCGTTATCGTTGACGATGATGATCAGGTTGCTATCGAGTTCGGCGGCATTGTTAAAGCCCTCAAACGCCAAGCCGCCCGAAAGCGAGCCGTCGCCAATGATGGTGATGACGTTGTACGCATCGCCCGCCAGGTCGCGAGCGTGCGCTAGGCCGCAGCCCAGGCTCACCGAGGTCGAGGTGTGACCCATGGCGAACAGGTCATGCTCGGACTCGTCGGGATTGGCAAAGCCAGAAGCCTCACCATAACGCTCCGGATCGATATAAGTGTACGCGCGCCCGGTCAGCGCCTTGTGGGCGTAGGTCTGGTGCGAAACGTCAAAGACAATCTTGTCGATAGGGGAGTTAAACACGCGATGGAGCGCGACCGTAAGCTCAACGACGCCCAGGTTGGGGGCAACGTGCCCGCCGACGGCGGCGGAGCTTTCGAGGATGGCGTGGCGAATCTCGTCGCAGAGCTGTGGGAGCTCGGCACGATTAAGAGCCTTGACGTCCTCGGGCGTTGTCGTTTGCGTAAGCAGCATCGTTGTGGGTTACTCCATGCGAATCGTGCGCCGGCACTCCCTTGGCCGGCACAATTGCACAAGACAGTCTCGCACATTTTGGCGTTTGATATGTGACGGCGGCGCGGTAATTCGCCAACTGGTGGGGCAAAACGTTTTGTCCGATGCCATACTGATGTGTTCCATGATGTTTTTATCGATTGTGCGCAGGCCGTGGCTTGTCACCGTGAGTCGCTGGAAGGAGGCAGCATGTCCGATGCCGTTCTTGCCGAGAAAATCGCGCGCGAGGTCGACGATGCCGCCCGTCAGCTTGCCCAGGCGGGTCGCTTGGACCTGACGCGCGAGTTTATCCAGCATGGTGACGTGACGGTGTATACGCATGTGACATCGGTGGCGCGGGCAAGTCTGTCCTTTGCCGAGCGCCTGGGCCGCGTCGGTGTCTCGGTCGACCGCGCCTCGTTGCTGCGCGGAGCCCTGCTGCACGATTACTTTCTCTATGACTGGCATGATCCCGACCCAAGCCATCGGCTGCATGGCTTTCGCCACCCGTTTTTTGCCCTGGCGCGTGCCGAGGAAGATTTTGAGCTGACGTCGCGCGAGCGGAATATCATCGTGCGGCATATGTTTCCACTGGTGCCGGTGCCGCCGACGTGTCGTGAGGCATGGATTGTATGCCTGGCAGATAAATGGTGCGCTCTGCGCGAGACGGTTGCCGGCCGTCTGCCGCGCAGGGACGAGGTGGACGATGGCGTGAGTAAAGCATCGAGCGAAAAGAGGAGAGGGTAGACGGTGGGGGCCGCGATCGACATGGCATTTGACGGCGCGACGCTTGCCGCCTGTTCGCTCTCGGCGCTGGTGCTCTCGTTTGCCTTCTACGGCTTTTGTGGCTGGGCGTGGGAGTCGACGGTCTGCGCCATGCTCAATCACGGACGCTTCGCCAACAGTGGCTTTTTACTGGGACCGTGTTGCCCTATCTATGGTGTGGGCGGCATAGCCTGCTGGCTTTTGTTGCGCGGGATTCCGGATGCCCCGAGCCAGTTTGTCGCCGCGGCGCTTGTATGCAGCGTGATTGAGTACAGCGTAGGCGTGCTGCTGGAAAAAACAACAGGCGCTCGCTTTTGGGACTATTCGCACCTGCCGTTTAACCTGCACGGACGCATCTGTCTGTACTGGGCATGCGCGTTTGGCTTGGGTGCGCTGTGCATTTGCCGTTTAGTGGAGCCGGCATTGCTGGGGCTGCTTGGCCATCTGCCGGTTCTGATTGTGCGGCTGTCCGCCTTTATCGTCGCGGTCGCGATGATGGTCGACGCGGTGTGCTCGTTGGCGAGCTGGCGCCGCCTGTCCGATCAGCTTGAGCGTGTGCGCGCCGACCTTGCTGACCGCATTAACGAGTCGCTTGCCGATGCGTCCGACTCTATGCTCGAACGTATTCCCGATTCGGCAATCGACTCGGTGGCACAGACGCATATCCGCAGCCGCGCCGTTAACGCGTGGCTGGCGGAGCTGGGCGACGCGACGCTCGATGCCCTGCGCGAGAAGGCTTCGATGCCGACGTTTATCTCGGATGGTGCTCGCGGCCTGGCGCTCGCTGCCCGCCGTGTGGCCGATGCCGCGCCGAGCATGCCGCGTCCGTCGCTCAGCCGTCGCCTTGCCGGTAAGCGCATGAGCCGTCCGGTACCGAGCGTGTCACTCAGTCGTCGTGACCTGCGCTTTTTCAATGCCTTCCCGCGTCTGCGCATCAATCGCTACGAAGGTGTCATTCGAGCAACTAATCTCCGCGACCGCGCTCACGAGCTGTTTCGGCGCTAGCCGGGATGGGCGCGCTCACGGCTCCCTTGCTCGCGTATTTCCCGTTCGTTTCGCGTCCGTTGCCGCGCCGTTTCCAAGATTGCGGCACCGTTTCCATTCGACAACGCAGCGTTTAACAACGCCGTATCTGGTCTACACCAGTTGCCCCTCGGCCGCATTATGGGCGCCGACAACGTTTATGCGATCAAGGGGGAGCGAATGTACGATACGGGATCGACAACGTTTATGCTCATCTGCACCATGCTCGTGTTTTTAATGACACCGGGTCTGGCGTTTTTCTATGGCGGCCTGTCCAGGCGCAAAAATGTCATCAACACCATGCTCATGTGCTTTGGCGCCATTGGCCTGGTCGGCGTGCTGTGGATTGTTGCCGGCTGGTCGCTGGCCTACGGCGGCGACGGTTCCAGCCCGTTTATTGGAGGCCTTGACCAGCTGCTGTGCCTGCCGGTGCTCAACCAGGTGCTGCAGGCGGCCGAGGGCAATGCTGCGGACGGTGCCGTCTACCCTCAGATCATCAACATCGCCTTCCAGATGGCATTTGCCATGATCACCGCCGCTATCGTCACGGGCAGCCTGGCCGGTCGCGTTAAGTTTGGTGCCATGACGGCCTTTCTGGGCATTTGGCTGCTTGTGGTCTATGCGCCGCTCGCCCATATGGTGTGGGGCGGCGAGGGCTCCTTTATCGGCGACATCATCGGCGCACTCGACTTTGCCGGCGGCGACGTGGTACACATTTCGTCCGGTCTCACGGGCCTGATTCTCTGCTTAATGCTCGGCCGTCGTCGCGGTTTTGGCATGGTGAGCTACCGTCCGCATAACGTGCCGTTTGTGGCGTTGGGCGCCGGGCTGCTTTGGTT
>DXLT01000017.1:0-11257 GCA_019414555.1 Collinsella sp. | reverse complement strand
CGGCATGCTCGGGCTGACCAACGAGGGCTTCGGCCTGTTTGCCGGTACCGCCATCAACGACACCTCGTCCGTAACGGCTGCGGCGAGCGCTTGGGACAGCATGCATCCCGGCGCCAATGTGCTCGAGAGCGCCACGGTGGTCAAGCTCACCAGGAGGCTGGCCATCATTCCCATCACGCTGGCGCTTGCTTGCTGGCAGATGCATCTGGCGCGCAAGGCCGGCGGCGACGCTAGGAGCACGTTCTCGCTTAAACGCGCGTTTCCCATGTTTGTGCTGTTCTTTGTGCTGGCGAGTGTGATCACCACGGTGCTTCAGCTTCCCGTGTCCATCACGGCGCCCATCAAGGAGCTGTCGAAATTCTTTATTGTGATGGCCATGGCGGCTATTGGTTTTAATACCGATATCGTTGAGCTGGTCAAAAAGGGCGGCAAGCCCATCGCGCTGGGCTTTTGCTGCTGGATTGGCATTGCGTGCATGAGTTTGGGAATGCAGCACGTGCTGAGAATCTGGTAGAGAAGTAGCTTATTTGCGTGCTGCGTGCTGGTGAGCGCATTCTCACGGTGGAGCGATAGGAGCTCTTGCGGGTATGGCTTGTCCGCAGGTTTATAAGTCCCGAAGAGCTCTTATCGCCCCGCCAGGATGGCGATGCGGGGCAACACCTATACTCGCAGGACGGCGCTTTCTGCCCTATAGTGTTTGGTGAGCAATATTGTTCAATTTTGAAACACTCGGTCGTGCGATCGCCGGCGGTTGCACGTCGCTGCAGACAGGGGCAAATCATGGATAGCGATGCCAAGCTGAACATCTTGACCGATGCCCTGGCTGCTGCCGGGGCATCGGCATTGGCAATCGATGCGCGTGGGGACGTCGCGATCTCGACCATGAATGACGCGGCGCTTGAGCGGGATGTGGCGGTTTTTGTCGCTGAGCGCCTCGACCGTATAGGAGACGGTGCGCGTCTGGTTATGGGGCGTGCGGGTGCGCGCCTGAGCCTGACCGTTCGCCCCACCGACAAAGAGGGCGGGGGCCTTTGGGTCGTCGTGGTCCGCAAGGTGCGCGGCGCCGCGGCGCATGCGGGTATCGAGTGGCTCAACGCCGACGAGGTTGAGGCCCGCTACGAATCGAGTGCGTACGGCATCGTTGAGGGGGCGACCTCGGTGGCTGCGCCGGTTGCAGAGAGTTACGCGCGCGGTGTGCCCCTTATGCTCGAGGGTGAGCTGGGAGCGGGCCAGGTCGAGATCGCCAAGCGCCTCTATCTGGACGGTCCTTTTGCCGGTCAGCCCTTTGTTTCCGTTGCGCTCGATGAGCTCACCGAGCGCGGTTGGCGCCATGTGCTCAAAAGCGCCGAATCGCCGCTGTTCCAAACGGGGCTGACCCTTTGCATTGAGGGCTGGAATGCGGTTGGCCCCCAGCGCCTCCGCGAGCTGGTCTCCACGATGACCGACACCGCGTTGGCGACGCGCTGCCATGTGGTGCTGACGGCGAATGACATGCCGGGCGGCGGCGAAAGTGATCAAGCCGCCTTTGTGACCGAGCGCTTCGCCTGTGCGGTGAGCGTCGCGCCGGCAATCGCCGAGCAGGGAGCCGCGTCGACGAAGGTCGCGCGCTATTTGGAATATCTCGCTGATGCATTTGGGACGGCAGCGCCCACGCTGTCTGCCGCGGCGACGAAGACGCTCGATGCTTACCGCTGGCCGCGCAACTATCTGCAGCTCCGCGAGGTCTCGGAACGACTGTATATATTGGTGGGGACGGGCACGGTGGACCGCGCTGTGGCGGAGGAAGTGTTCGCCCAAGAGGACGTGATTAAGACCGCAACCTTTGGCGCCCCGACGCTTGAAAGTGACCTGTATATCCTGCGACCGCTGGCCGATACCGAGCGAGATATCGCGCATCTGGTTGTAGACCATCTCCACGGCAACCGAACCCGTGCGGCGGAGGTGCTGGGCATAAGCCGTACAACGCTGTGGCGCTTGCTGAAGGACGATGACCGTTGAGCGAGGCGCCCGTGACCGCACGCGACACGTGTGCTACAGTCCAAAGCGTTATTGTTTCGATTTGGTTACGGCGTGCGAGGGCATATGGCTGAGACTTCAAAACCGAGCCGCAGAAGGCGGAGTGCCGCGCCGGTCAACCGACGCACAACATCGGTGACGTGGGGCAAACACGCCTCGGGGTTTGATGGCTCGTTCAAGCGCACTAAATACGGCTATCCTTCGGCAAGCGCCCGCTTGGCAATGCAGGCAGAGTCCTCGCTGTGGGGCCGCAAACGCGTGGTGGGCTCAAAGCTCAAGCACGACGGAACGCTCGGCTACATCAGCCGCGGGGCGGCTCGCCGCAGCGGGCTCAATCCCGCCGGCTGGCATCGCTACGTGCCGATCGTGGCCGCCGTTGCAGTGATCGTCATCGCGCTCGCTGCGCTCGGATATGCCGGCGGTGGCGCCAACTTGGACGCAATGTTTAAATCGCCCGAGCTCGCGCATGTAGGTACAGAAGTTGTCGAGGGCGCTCAGGCCCAGACGAGCGTCGCGCCCCAGCGCGGTATCGTTGCGGCGGCCTCTACCATCGCCGATGCGCAAAAGGACGAGGACGAACAGGGCGATGGCGCCGAAACGGCCCAGACGAACGAAACGACGACAACGGCGACGTCAATATAAGTTGCGAGTGGGGTAGCTAAAATAGCCCCGTCCCAAATTAGCTACCCCTGCTGACGTTCCTGTACTATTTCACGTACACCACGTTGTTGCGGCGCGGCTTTGCCTCGGGTAGCGTGTCCTCGGCGTAGCCAAGAATGCAGTTACCGACGCCGCGCAGGCTGCCGTCGGCGGGCAGGCCCCAGCTGGCCAGCAGCTCCAGGCCCTCGGGCGAGTCAAAGACCTCATGCGCGCGGTGAATCCAGCACGAATCGACACCCAGTGCATAGGCGGCGTTGAGCAAGTTGCCCATGGCGAGCGAGCCGTCTTCCAGATGTGTGGGCACGCTGCGGTCAACCAGCACCACCACAACGGTCTTGGCGCCATAGAAGGGGTCGCTGTTGCTGTCCATGACCTGGGCGTTGAGCTGTGAGAGATGCTCGACGGTCGCGGGGTCGGTGACGGCGACAAACGTCACCGGCTGGCGGCCCATGCCGCTCGGTGCATATTGGCCGGCTTCGATAATACGTGCAAGCTTTTCAGCCTCGACGGGACGATCGCTGTAGTTGCGGCAGCTGCGGCGGTGAATGAGTGCTTCGATAGTCTCCATGGTGTCTCCTTGCGGTGGCGTTGCAGATGCCCCGTTCATACCCGTCGGGCTTAAACGATAGACGGTCAATTGCCCGGCCAAAAGGATAGATTCCAATTGGGAAAGTAGGTTTGCATAAAAGTACCTTCAGAATGTGACAAACAAATGGGATGGTTAAACGTTTTATCCCGTCTACCCTGCGGTTTTTTACCACTTGCCTAAATGACGAACGCATAACCTTTGATAAAGGTTTTACTAAAGGAGTACCAACGTTTATCAATGCGCCGTGGTGGCGCCGGGCCAGGAGGTAACATCATGTTCCAGGCTGGAGATGTCGTCGAGACCGATTTCGAAGGATTTCTGAAGCTGCTGCGTTCCAAGACGCGCGCTTTCGTGTCGATCAACGATCACGAGTACTACATCACGCACACCGATGGCTATTGGCGTGTTCAGGATTGCGAGGCCCTCAACGACAAGGGCCACTTTACTGACTGCTCCGAGCTGGTCAACACGGTCTGCGAGGTCGTCGAGCTGCCGTGGATTGCCGGCAAGAGCCTGCATGACAGCTTCTCGGGTGCTACGGTCTATGAGGCCGTCGCTGCTTAACAGCCAACACTCGATATTCTCTCGCAACCGCCGGCGCCGCCCCCGCGCCGGCGGTCTTTTTTGTCGATATGCTTATGTAGAGCCGACCATAAACAACGAGCTTGTTGACGATAGTCAAAACTCGGACTAATGTAGAGATATTAATTGGTCAAAACTCGGACTATCGAATGGTGGGAGAGATGAATAGTGCAGTTAGCCCGGTCGATTTCGACCGGATGCTCAACGGGCTTGACCGTATCTATTCGGAGTTCGCGCGCGCCTGCGGTCTTTCGGACTGCGCCTACTGGATGCTCGTCGACACGAGTGCGGCGGGCGGAAGCGTTGCCGTGAGTCGGCTGACGAGTGAATGGTTCTACAGCAAACAGACCATCAATTCGGCGATCAAGACGCTTAGGGCGCGAGGGCTTGCGACGTTGGAGTTTGCCGAAGGTAGTCGTAAGAACAAGGTTGTGCGACTGACCGAAGAAGGCGTGCGGTTTGCCAAGCGCTACGCGTTGCCAGCGCAAAAAGCCGAGCAACAGGCATTCGAGGCGCTCGAGCCGTGGGAACAGCGCGAGATCATGCGCTTGGTCGGTAAGTTCTCCCATGTTCTTAACGAAGAGTGCGAGGCATTTAAACGGCAAGTGGCCGCTGAGAACGAGGCTGACGATAAGAGCGAAGGGGAGACATGCGACTCTTAATGAGGTTTATGAGGCCGTATCGCGGGCTGATTGCGGTGACGCTGTTTGCGGTGCTGATAGATAACGTCGGTACGCTGTTGGTTCCCACGATGCTGGCGAACATGGTCAACACCGGTATTACCACGGGCGATATCGACTATATTTTACGCAACGGCCTGTACATGCTTATCGCGACCGGCATGGCCAGCGGCGGCACGGTGCTGGGCTGCTATCTTTCGGCGCGCCTGGCCGCCAACGTGGCCTGCGATATCCGCAATGCCGTGTACGACAAGTCGCTCGAACTCGCGGCTAGCGACTTTGAGCGCTTTGGCACGGGTTCGATGATCACACGCTCGCTCAACGACATCAACGTGATTCAGCAAGCTGTCCTTCAGACGATTCAGTTGGTGCTGCCGGTGCCGTTCTTGGCCGTGGCAGGCATCATTTTTGCTTGGTTCATCGATCCCGCCATGGGCACGCTGCTGGGTGTGGTCGTTGCGATCGTGCTGGTGGCGGCGGTCTTTACGGTGGCTAACGCCGCGCCGATCTTTATGCGCCTGCAGAGCTTTATCGACCGCATGAACGTGGTGCTGCGCGAGAACATCGTGGGCGTGCGCGTCATCCGCGCATTTAACAAGGAGCGCCACGAGGAGCAGCGCCTGGACGAGGTGTTTAGCGATTACGCGGCCAACGCCATCAAGGTCAACCACCTGTTTGTGGGTCTCGACAGTTCCAGCTTCTTTTTGATGAATATCGCCGAGGTGGCGGTGCTGTGGGTGGGCGGCAACCGCGCGGGCGTCCACGCCATGCAAATCGGCAGCATCTCGGCCGTGTTGGAATACGCGATCTTGATCCTGTTCTTTGTGATGATGGCGCAGATGGTGATTCTGACGCTTCCGCGCGCTGCGGCGTGCCTCAACCGCGCGCAACAGGTGCTCGAAATCGAGCCGAGCATCGTGGACGGCAAGGCAACGCTGGGCGACGGGGCGCCTGAGTCCGCAGATGGTGCCGACGCGGTTGCCGTGTTCGACCATATGTCGTTCCGTTTTGACGATGCCGACGAGGACACCCTGTGCGACCTGAGTTTTGCCTGCCGCCGCGGACAGACGACCGCGATCGTGGGCTCAACGGGCTCGGGCAAGTCAACGGTGGCCAAGCTTTTGCTTCGCTTCCACGATGCCACGAAGGGCGCCATTCGCCTGAACGGCGTTGACCTGCGCGACCTTTCGCAAGGTGAGATTCGCGGGCATATCGCTTACGTGCCGCAGAAGGCGTGGCTGTTCTCGGGCACGGTGGCGAGCAACCTTCGCTTTGGTAACGAAGGCGCGACCGAGGGCGACATGCTTCACGCGCTTGAGGTTGCCCAGAGCACCTTTGTACTCGACCAACCGCAGGGGCTCGATACCCCGGTTGCCCAGGGCGGTACGAACTTTTCGGGCGGCCAGCGCCAGCGCCTGGCCATTGCTCGCGCGCTCATGAAGCGCGCCGACCTGTATATCTTCGACGATAGTTTTTCGGCCCTGGACTTTAAGACCGATGCGGCCCTGCGCCATGCGCTGCAGGACGAGACGCGCGACGCCGCGGTGCTCATCATCGCGCAGCGCATCTCGACTATTTTGCATGCCGACCAGATCGTTGTGCTCAAGGACGGCGAGGTCGTGGGCTTGGGCACGCATGGCGAGCTTATGGAAACCTGCGAGGTGTACCGCGCCATCGCGGAATCGCAGATGAAGGGAGGTGAGTAGCATGACCGGGGAGCTCAAGAAGCAGGGCGGCGTTGATGACGCCGCTGCCGCGGGACTGGTCGAGGAAACGGCTGCCGCGTCGACCGAGCTGGATGACGCCGCCAAGCGCGAGGCTCGCCGCCAAGCGCTCTACGAGGAAAACGAACGTGCCGAGGACGAGCGCGCCCGCGCCGAGGCAGAGCGTATGCGCGACGTGGACGACGAAGACGAGGACGAGACGCCTCGGGATACCTGGGCGACGGTGCGCCGCCTGTGGAGTGAGGCTGCCGGCGACCATTGGCGCTTCTATATCGTGTTCGCGAGCATTGTGTTCTATGTCATCTTTAACACCGCCGCGCCGGCATATAGCGCCCGCGTGATCGATGAGCTGTGGGGCCACATTCAGGTGGCGTTTGCCAACGACACCACCTTCAACATCACCTGGGAGAACTGCGGCAAGACCATTTTCGTCTACTTTATGATCTGGACTGCCGCTGCCTCGTTCTATGCGCTCCAGAGCTTTTTGATGTCGAGCGTCGCTGAGCGTCTCAATCTGCGCCTGCGCAACCGCATCGCGCAAAAGCTCAACCGTCTGCCGCTCGCCTATTTTGACGCGCATCGTCCCGGCGAGGTCGTCAGCCGCGCGACCAACGACCTGGACAAGATGTCCGAGAGCATGCAGCGCGGATTGCTGCAGCTGCTCGTGTCGATCGGCACGGTTGTTGGTGCTGTGAGCGTGATGTTCGTGTTCAGCGTGCAGCTTACGCTCGTCTTTCTGTTCTTTACGGCACTGTCGCTGCTGGTGACGAAGGTCGTCTCGCGCCGCACACACGATGTGACGGGCGAGCGCCAGGAGTGGGTGTCCAAGATTACGAGTGCGGTCGAGGAAGGCTATTCGGGCCGTCTGGTGATCCGCGCGTTTAACCGCGAACGCCAAAGTTCTGCCGAGGTGCACCAGGCCTCGGGCGAGCTGGCACGCGTGAGTGCCAAGGCCGACTTTATGATCAATGCTGTCGGCCCCGCAGTGCGCTTTATCGGCCGTTTGGCGCAGATCGTTATTGCGCTTGTGGGCTGCAGCATGCTGGTTGCCGGTCACATGACCGTCGGCGTGTTCCAGGCGTTCTTCCAGTTTATCTACGAGGCGTCCGAGCCCATGACGCAGTTGTCGTTTACCTTCAACTCGCTGCAGAGCGCGCTGGCGAGTGCAGAGCGCGTGTTCGACCTGCTCGATGAGCCCGAGATGGAGGCCGATCCGCTGCCGGACGAGGCCGCCAAGCTGCCGGGTCGCGTGGAGGGCCGCGTCTCCTTTGAGCACGTGCGCTTTGGTTATTCGCCCGACAAGCCGCTTATGCGCGACGTGTCGTTTACCGCCGAGCCGGGCCAGAAGATTGCCGTGGTGGGAACCACGGGCGCAGGCAAGACGACGCTCATCAACCTGCTCATGCGCTTCTACGAGATTGACGGCGGGCGTATTACGCTCGATGGCGTGGATACGGGCCGCATGGACCGCGGCGAGCTACGGCAGCAGTTTGGCATGGTGCTGCAGGACGCCTGGCTGTTCGATGGCACGATTGCCGAGAACATCGCCTACGGCTGCCCCGAGGCAACGCGCGACGAAATTGTGGCCGCCGCTCGTGCCGCGCAGGTCGACTTCTTTGTGCGCACCATGCCGCAGGGCTACGACACGCGCGTGGCCAACGATGCCGAGAGCATCAGCCAGGGCCAGCGTCAGCTGCTGACCATCGCACGCGTGCTGCTCAACAACCCGGCGATTCTCATCCTGGACGAGGCGACCTCAAGCGTGGACACGCGTACCGAGCTTGCCATCGGCCGTGCCATGGATGCGCTTATGCGCGGGCGCACGAGCTTTGTGATCGCACACCGCCTGTCGACGATTGTGGATGCCGACCTGATCTTGGTCATGGATCACGGCAACATTATCGAGCAGGGCACGCATAAGGAGCTGCTGGCTGCCGAGGGTGCCTACGCCGACCTCTATCTGAGCCAGTTCGCATAATGTGACAAAGGGACAGTCTCTTTGCCACATCACAAATAAGGCGCGCCGGGGGTGAATCCTCTGGCGCGCCTTTGCGTTGGCGTCAATGTTGTCGGTGGTCGTCCGCCTCTAGCGTTCGTCCACGAGCTTGGCGACGAGGGCCTTGAGCTCGGCCACCTCTCGCTCGAGTTCCTTGACGCGGCGGGCGTTCTCGGTGATGCCCTGGCGGTTGAGGGCACTCTGCTCGGCGGCGTCGTCGGGCATGTACTCGCGATGCTGCTTGGCGTCGAAACTCTCCTCAAACACGCGGCAGCCGTTGCGCTTGATGATGCGTCCCGGCACGCCCACGACGGTGCAGTTGTCGGGGACGTCCTTAACGACGACCGAGTTGCCGCCGATTTTGACGTTGTTGCCGATGCGGATGTTGCCGAGCACCTTGGCACCCGTGCCCACGGTGACGTTATTGCCGAGCGTTGGGTGGCGTTTGCCGGTCTCGTTGCCGGTGCCGCCAAGCGTGACGCCCTGGTAGAGCACGCAGTTGTCGCCCACAATGGTAGTCTCGCCGATGACGACGCCCATGGCGTGGTCGATAAAGAAGTGCTTACCAATCTGCGCGGCAGGGTGAATCTCGACGCCGGTGATGTGGCGGGTGAGCTGCGAGAGCACGCGGGCGAGCGAGCGATGTCCGTGCTCCCAGAGCCAGTGCTCGGGCACGTGGTTCCACTTGGCGTGCAGGCCAGGATAGGAAAGGAAGATGACCAGACCGTTTTGCGCGGCGGGGTCCTGCGCTTGGACGGTCTTGATGTCCTCGCGAATGGTATTGATAAAGCTCACCGGCCGCCCTCCCTTAGCGCTATGGCAATGCGGTTCAATAAAGTATAGCGATTCGCTAGGGATTAGGAAGAGCAATCTTTGCGACATTGCGCAACAGGTGTCAGTTATGCAAACTTGCTGGTAATGGAGTCATGCTTTTGTGGGGTTGCGCACGAGGGGGCGCCGCAACCGTATACTGGTCAACTTGGACGTATCCGCGCCCACAACTGAGAGGTTTTACTTCATGGGTTTCATCAATTTTATCGCCGAGCTGCTTAAGGATCCGCGCACCGCGATCGCCAGCTGGATCGCCGCCGGCCCGCTTATGGCCTACGGCTGCGTGTTCCTGATCATCTTTATCGAGACGGGCGTGGTGTTCTTCCCGTTCCTGCCGGGCGATTCGCTGCTGTTCGCCTCGGGGTTCTTCGCCCACAACGGCGGCTTTAACATCGTGGCGCTTCTGGCCACCGCATGGGCCGCGGCCATTTTGGGCGATCAGTGCAACTTTATGATCGGTCACTTCTTTGGCCGCAAGATCATCGCTTCGGGCAAGGTCAAGGCCATGACGCCCGAGCGCATCAAAAAGTCCGAGGACTTCTTGGACAAGTGGGGTCACCTGGCCATCTTCCTGGGTCGCTTCTTCCCGTTTATCCGCACCTTTGTGCCTTTTATCGCTGGCATGGGCGGCATGCACTGGCGCAACTTTGTCGTCTTTAACGTGCTGGGCGGCATTACCTGGTCGACGGTCTTTACGCTGCTGGGCTACTTCTTTGGCGGCATTCCCTTTGTGCAGGAGCACTTTGAGCTGCTGATTATCGGCATCGTTGCCGTGTCGATCATCCCGACCGTGGTCGGTCTGGTTAAGGCCAAGCTGGGTAAATAGAACGCCTAGCTCGAGCCAGCGCGCAGACCGTACAGTTGAGGCCCGTCACCGCTTACGGTGGCGGGCCTTTTTGCTTCGGTCAAATGAAAATACTTTACTTAGTTAAAGAAAAGCGTTTTATCAGACGCGTGCGGGGAGTACAATCTCGTGCATGCGAATCGACGTGCCATCGGCTTTGATGCTGCTCGCGTGTCCCGTCCGGCTCTACGCTCCGGGCGTGCGACGTTGCGACGCGGTCGGCCTCGGTCCTTGCGTGCGGGTTCGCGAGTATGCAACTGTGTATGTAAGGAGCGACATATGACTGTCGAGAAGAAGGATATCGATTGGGGTAGCCTCGGCTTTGGCTACATGAAGACCGATTACAGCTACGAGGCCCATTGGAAGGACGGCGAGTGGGACGAGGGCGGCCTGACCACCGACCACACCCTGCATGTCTCCGAGTGCGGCGGCATCTTCCATTACTGCCAGGAGGTCTTTGAGGGCCTGAAGGCCTACACCGCCGAGGACGGCAGCATCGTCTGCTTCCGTCCCGACATGAACGCCGAGCGCATGTACAACTCTGCGCAGCGCCTCGAGATGCCCCCGTTCCCCAAGGACAAGTTCGTTGAGGCCGTCAAGCAGGTCGTTTCTGCCAACGCCGCCTGGGTTCCGCCCTTCGGTTCCGGCGCGACCCTGTACGTGCGTCCGTTTATGATCGGTTCCGGTGACGTGATTGGCGTGGCTCCCGCTCCTGAGTACACGTTCCGCATTCTCGTGACCCCGGTCGGTCCGTACTTTAAGGGTGGCCTCAAGCCCGTCAAGCTGCGCGTTTCCGAGTACGACCGCGCCGCACCGCACGGCACCGGCAACATCAAGGCCGGCCTGAACTACGCCATGTCCCTCAAGCCCACGATGGAGGCCCATCGCGAGGGCTATGCCGAGAACCTGTATCTCGACTCCGAGTCCCGCACCTATGTCGAGGAGACCGGCGGCGCCAACGTTCTGTTCGTGAAGGAGGACGGCACGCTCGTCGTTCCGCAGTCGCACACCGACTCCATCCTGCCTTCCATCACCCGCCGTTCGCTCGTTCAGGTTGCTCAGGACCTGGGCATGACCGTCGACCAGCGTCCCGTCGAGTGGGCCGAGGTCAAGGCCGGCACCTTTGTTGAGTGCGGTCTGTGCGGCACCGCTGCCGTTATCTCCCCGGTGGGCGAGATCGACAACAAGGTCTACGGTGCCGACGAGACTGTGACCTTCCCGGCCGGCTACACCGAGATCGGTCCTGTGATGAAGAAGCTCCGCGAGACCCTGACGGGCATCCAGTCTGGTGCTGTTGAGGATAAGCACAACTGGGTCTACACCGTCGCGTAATTC
>DXLT01000169.1:0-3293 GCA_019414555.1 Collinsella sp. | reverse complement strand
CGCCTCGGACAGCTTGTGGCGCGCCTCACTCTCACGATGACGCAAGTCCTTCAGGGCTGCACGGGCGACCTCGGTGGCCTCACGCGCATCGGCCTGGGCCTGGCGCGCTTCCTCAAGAGCGCCTTCAAGCTCCTCGGCGCGGTCACGACGGCTCTCGAGCGAGGCCATGACCTCCTCGAGCTGCTCGTCAATCTGCTCCAGGCGCGAGGCATACATGTTGTCCTCGACCTCGGCATTGCTCAGCGAGTCCTTCACCTTGGCGAGCTCGAGCGCGGCGTTATCGGCTACGCGCTGAACATCGCGATGCTCACGCGTAAGCTGCGAAATCTGATTGTCGAGCGCCACGCGCCGCTCGTGGAGCTCAGCGGCGGCAGGACCAGCGGCGTCAACGTCCTCCTGGGCCTGCATATGCGCACCGGTCACTTCCTCAAGCTGCGCACGCGCGTCCTCAAGCTCCTCGACCACGCGACGACGCTGATGCTCGGAGCTCGAAATCTGCCCGCGCATATCAGACAGGCGCGACACCATGTTGTGACCCTTTTCCTCGAGCAGGCGCATGTCGGAGTTAATGCGGCCGACCACATCTTGCATATGGCGGCGCTGCTCGCCCAGGTCGCCCACAAACAAGCCTTTTTCCTCGAGCATAACCTGGAGCTTCTCGAGCTCGCGCTCCTTTTCGCCCATGCGGTACTGCGCAAGCTCCAGCTCGGCGGCACCTTCCTTGGAGCGGCTCTCCAGATCGTTCCACTGCGACTGCAGCGAACGCAGCTCGTCGACGGCCAGCATCTGCGTAAGCTCGTTCGCGCGAGAGGACAGCTCTTTGTACTTGCGTGCGCGATCGACCTGACGCTCCAGCGGCCGCAGCTGACGGGCGATCTCCTTATTGATGTCGCGGGCACGGGTCAAGTGCTCGTCCATCGAATTAATCTTTTTGAGCGCACGCTCCTTGCGGCGCTTGTGCTTGGAGATGCCGGCGGCCTCCTCGATGAGGGCACGGCGCTCCTCGGGGCGGCTCTGCAAAATGGCGTCGAGCTTGCCCTGGCTGATGATGGAATGCGTATCCTTGCCCAAGCCCGAATCGTGCAGGATGTCCTGAATGTCCATCAGGCGGCACGGACTCGAGTTGATGAGGTACTCGCTTTCGCCCGAGCGATACATACGACGGGTGATGGCGACCTCGTCAAAGTCGACGGGCAGCATATGGTCCGAGTTATCGAGCACCAGCGTGACCTCGGCGACACCCACCGGCTTGCGAGCCGACGAGCCCGAGAAGATGACATCCTCCATGGCCTGGCCGCGCAGCTGCTTGGCGCTCTGCTCGCCCAGGACCCACAGAATCGAGTCAGAGATGTTCGATTTTCCCGAGCCGTTGGGACCGACGATGACGGTCAGGCCCGGCTCAAACGTCATATGGGCGCGGTCGGCAAACGACTTGAACCCTTTGAGCGTGAGGGACTTGAGATACACGGTTCCTCGCTTACACGTGCTTCTTGTTCAGAATCACGCCGTTGGTGGTGTAACCCATGCGGTCGAGCGCTTCGAGCGCGGCGGCTCCCTCGGCTTCCTTCTTTGAGGAGCCGGAGCCGCGACCCTGACGAATACCATCGATCAACACCACGGCGGTAAAGGTGGGCGCATGCGCCGGGCCCTCGGAGCCAACGAGCTTGTACGCCGGGGGCTCGTGACCGTCGGCTTGCACACACTCCTGCAAAAACGACTTGGGGTTCGCAGGATGCTCGGCACGCTCGGAAGCCAAATGCGGCTTAAGCGTACGGTGAATGAACTCCGCCGCAACGTCCCAGCCGGCATCCAGGTACAGCGCTCCCACGAGCGACTCGTAGACGTTCTCGAGGGCCGAATGCAGGCCGCGCGCACCGGTACCGGTCTCGGAGGCACCAAAGATGATGATGTCGTCGATGCCCAGCTCGTGAGAAACCTCGGACAGCGTAGCACCCGAGACAAGCGACACCTTCAGGCGCGTGAGCTTGCCCTCGTCAAACTCCGGATAGGACTCAAACAGGGAGCGTGCGACCACAGCGCCCAAAATGGAATCGCCCAAGAACTCAAGGCGCTCATAGCTGGCAGAAACCGGCTGGCCCTCGACTGCCGAGGGATGCGTAAGCGCCGCGCGCAGCAGCACCTTATTATTGAACTCGTGGCCCAGGATTTCCTGGGCACGCGTAAGTCGTTCAGACAAAGCCAAGACCTAGGCCTCCCTGGCGTTTTCGATCGCGTCGACGGCGTCGGCGACAGAGTTGAGCGAGAGCAGAGTCTCGTCATCGATCTCGAGGTTGAACTCGTCCTCGATAGCCGTAACCAGCTGCAGGCGCTCGAGCGAGTTGGCATCGAGATCGTCAAAGGTGGTCTCATCGCTAATTTCGGCAACATCGACGCCCAGAACGTCAGCAGCGACCTCGGCGATCTTGTCGAAGATTTCGGAGCGGTCCATAGCGCTTCCTCTCATAGTGCATGAATACCAAAAGAATGGTACCGCCCGGGCGGTACCAAGACACGGTTCTGATTCTACCCCACGAAGCAGGCCGCGAGGCACATAACAGCGCTCTAACTCGCTCTTACAAAACGATGCCGTCCATGGAGTTGGCGACGTTCTCGACCAGCCCCGCGCGCACGGCTTCGGCCGCCGCGAGCGTACCGTTTTTAACAGCCTCGACCGAGGTGGCGCCATGACCGATCAGGACCACGCCGCGCAGGCCCAGAAGAATCGCGCCGCCCTTGGCGTCGCCAGAGAGCTTGGCCTTAATCTCGCGCATCTGCTTTTTAATGAGCAGCGCGGCGATCTTGGTGCCGAGCGATGACATAAAGACGCCCTTGAGCTCCTGTAGCAAAAACTTGGCAGCACCCTCGGTGGCCTTGAGCGCAATATTGCCCGACATGCCATCGGCAACGACGACATCGAAGTTACCTGAGGTGATGTCCGTTCCCTCGCAGTTACCAACAAAGCCGGGAACGGCGGCTTTCATGGCCGGGAAGCAGGCCTTGGTAAAGTTGGAGCCCTTCTCGTCCTCGGTGCCGTTGGCAAGCAGGCCCACGCGGGGATGCTCGATGCCCAGGACGACGCGGGCATAAGCACTACCCATCTGGGCAAAACGTACCATGTCATCGACCTCGACATCGGGGTTGGCGCCCATATCGCACAGCACCGTCAGACCGCCGGCGCGATTGGGTAGCGCATTGGTCAGACAGGGGCGCACCGGCTGCTTCTTGCCTTCGGCCTGAAACCTAAACGGCGTCACGTAGGCGGTGGCAGCGGCGGTCATGGCGCCGGTGGAGCC
>DXLT01000168.1:3072-3317 GCA_019414555.1 Collinsella sp. | reverse complement strand
GACCAGCCCAGTGTGCGCGCCGCATCGAGCATCCGCGTGTCGAGGCTCTCGAAGGCTCCGAGCGCCGTACGGTAGACCAGGGGGAACGACACCACCACGGCAGAGATCACCGCCGCGGGCCAGGTAAAGACGATCGAGACGCCGCGAGCAATAAGCCACCGACCGACCCCGGTCGAGCGGCCAAACAGCATGAGGAGCAGAAAGCCGCAGACCGTGGGCGGCAGCACCATGGGAATGGTAAAGAC
>DXLT01000168.1:0-3062 GCA_019414555.1 Collinsella sp. | reverse complement strand
GCGGCAAACAGGCCCAGCGCAAAGGAGATCAGCAGGGCAAGGCCGCTCGTTTTTATGGACACCCAAAACGGTCGGTAGTCGATGTCGCCCAAAAAGGAGGCCAGAGAGGTCAAGGGCCCCTGCTCATCCCGCAGCACGACAGACGATGCCTCTACCATTTGAGCGCTATCAAGCCAACGCGCGCCGCCCTTGGCATCACCCGAGGCTGATGCAATCACCACATAGCGGTCCCCATCCGCAACGCGCTCGTCAAAGCCATAGGTATACCCGCCAGCTTCAAACGTTGTTTCCGCCGTGACATACCAAGGAAGATCCACGTGCCCTAGCTGCGCACCTCCCATGCAGTTTGCACTGTCAAGCTCACAGACGAGGGCCTTGAGACCCGATACGCACTCGTTGTCCTGCGGATCCAATCCATACTTCTCGGCCGCCTTGGGCGATATCCACACCACAACGCGATCGGCAGCAGGCACCACTACAAGGTCCACGTCCTCGTCAACGGGAAACCGGTAGCCCTCAGGCTGGCCCTCCATGGCACGAGCGGTCCCCTTGGCCAACCGCTCAAAACCCACGATCCCATAGGAAAGCCCATGAGCGGTCGCAGCAACCTGGGCCCCGTCCTCAGCGTCCCCAGCAAACGCAAATCCCGGCACCCAGCAAAGCGCGAAGGTCAAAGCACAGGCGACAAGCATGCGAAATCTATTAAGCACGAAAGGCTCCAAGCGAATACAAGGACGGAGTGAAACACAAAACGATGGAATTATCGCGCCAAGCCGCACTATGCGGAAAGCTCAAAGCCGTACTTAGCCCAAATCTTCTGAGCCTTCTTGTTGGTCAGACAGAAGTCGATAAACGCCTTGGCCTCGTCGGCGTGCTCGGAGCTCTCGGCAACGGCGCCCGGGTACACGATGGGCTTGTGCGAATCCTCGGGGCACACGAAGGCCTCCTCGATGCCGTCGTAGCGGTAGATGTCAGAGCTGTAGACAAAACCGGCCACGCAGTCGCCTGTGGACACATAGGCGGCGGCGGTACCAACTTTGTCGGCCAGTGCGACCTTGTCGGCGATCTCGGGAGCATACTCGCCGTCGTCGCCCTCGGTGCCGGCGTAGAGGCCCACGGAGGCCAGGGCCTGGTTGGCGTACTTTCCGGCGGGAACGGTCTTGGCGTCGCCGATGGCGATCTTGCCGTCCAGGTTCGCGACGTCGGCGATGGCCTCGACCTTGGTGTCGGAGCCCTCGGCGCGAATGATCACGAGGTCGTTGACGAACATATCCTCACGGGTGTCGGCGTCGACGAGCTCGGCGGTCTCAGCGTCGTCCATGGTACCCTTGGAAGCGGTGATGAGCAGGTCGACCGTGGCGCCGGCACGCATCTGCTCAACGAGGTCGCCGGAGGCCTTAAACTGCGTATCGGCAAAGGTGGTGCCGGTCTGGCCGGTGTAGAGCTCCTGGACCTCGGGAAGGGCCTTCTCGAGGGAGTTGGCGGCAAAGACCTGCAGCTCGACGGTTTCCTTCTTGGAAGAGGCCTTGGCGGAGCCGGCATCGGATCCGGCCGGCTCGGACGTCTTGCTGCCCGAGCAACCGGCAAGACCAAGGCCGGCAGCGGCGACAGCAGAAAGTGAGACGAATCCGCGGCGAGAAACCAAATCGAACATATTCAACCCTTTCGGACCTTGTGCCCGGGTACCCCACCGCGGGCTTTAATCTGCAACCAGATTATACTTCTGCGCGAATAATGATAGTGAGAAATTATTCTCGCCAGAGAATATAGTTTCGAGTTAGCGTGCACCTCGGCGTCGCTTCGGCGGAAAACAAAGGCGGAGCAGCCGTTTAGGTCGCCCCGCCGCAGGTAAACCGCTTAGTTGGTATGTCCGCCGCCCGCTGTCATCTGAGCTGCGTGCTCCAGCTGGCCTGCTATGGCCTCCCAGCTTTCGCGGGCGGCCTTCGTAGAACCGGGAAAGTTTACGACAAGTGTATGACCTCGTTGCATGCAAATAGCACGCGAGAGCATAGCGCGGCGCGTCTTGGTCATCGAGTACGCGCGAATCGCCTCGGCAATACCCGGCACATCGCGGTCGCAGACGGCACGCGTCGCCTCGGGCGTCACGTCGCGCATCGAAAGCCCCGTGCCGCCGCAGGTGAGCACGACATTGGCGTGGCACTCATCGGCGGCCTCCACGATGGCATCGCCGATCTCGCTGACGTCGTCGCGCACGACCACATGTGAGGCGACCGTCCAGCCCTGTGCCTCGATAAGTTCCTCGAGTGCGGCCCCAGCCTCGTCCTGGGCAAGGTCGCGCGTATCCGAGCACGTCACGATCGAAATCTTCAACTCCATAGTCTTCCTCCTACAACACCGTGCCCTCGGGCAGGTCGACACGCACGACATCCACGACATCGCCCGCCGCAAGGTCGCACGGACCCTCGTTAATACGCAGCAGGCAGTTGGACCGCTGCATCGTGCCGAGCAGCGCCGAATTCTGCGTCTTGGCCTCGGTCACCAACAGCTCACTGGTCTCGGGGTCGCGCAAAACCGTGGCGCAATCGAAGAAGCGTCGGTCCTGGCGCTTTTTCACGCCGTGCGTGAGCGTCGCCTGCTGCACGGGACGCACGCCCTCGGCAAAGCCGCGCATCTTGCGAATCGCCGGACGGGCGAGCATCTCAAAGCCCACATACGCCGCGGCCGGATTGCCTGAAAGCCCTAGGTAGGGCTTGCCCCCGAGCAAGCCAAACGTGATGGCCTTGCCCGGACGCATCGAGATGCGATCGAACAGCACCACGCCCTCGCGCTGGACAAGCGCCGTCACGAAATCGTAATCGCCCGCCGAGGCGCCACCACTCGTAATGACAAAATCGCACTCCTGCACGGCACGATGTACAAGCTCGGCAATCGCCTGCTCATCATCGGGCGCGATGCCGTAGAACACGGGCTCAGCGCCGGCATCGAGTGCCTCGGCCATCAACGCCGACGAGTTGGAATCACGAATCTGACCGCGCGCCGGTACCTTACTCGGTGCGACCAGTTCCGTGCCCAGCGAGATAATGCACACACCTGTCTCTTAT
>DXLT01000167.1:0-3318 GCA_019414555.1 Collinsella sp. | reverse complement strand
GCCTGCACCCGCGGTCGCGTGGATGCCGCCGTGGCTATCGACGAGGTCAAGAAGTTTATCGCCCAGCGCGATCTTGATGCCGCGACCCGCTATGTCCCACCCGTGGTGACCCCGACGCGTGCCGGCGGCTTCGACCAGAAGATCGCCATCATCGGTGCCGGTCCGGCCGGTCTGTCCTGTGCTTTCTATCTGGCCGAGAAGGGCTACAAGCCCGTCGTGTTCGAGAAGAACGAGCGCCCGGGCGGCATGCTCACCTACGGCATTCCCAGCTTTAAGCTGGAGAAGGACGTTATCGAGGCAGAGGTCGAGATCATTCGCCTGATGGGCGCCGAGTTCCGCTATGGCGTGGAGGTCGGTCGCGATGTGACGCTCGACGAGCTGCGCGCGCAGGGTTTTAAGGCCTTTTATGTTGCCATCGGCTGCCAGGGCGGCCGCTTCGCCGGTATTCCGGGCGAGGATGCCGAGGACGTGACCGTGGCCGTCGACTTTTTGCGCGAGGTCAACAGTGGCAAGATCGACGCGCTGCCCGGCCGCACCATCGTGGTGGGCGGCGGCAACGTGGCCATCGACGTCGCGCGCAACGCCTGCCGTCTGGGTTCCGAGCACGTTGAGATGTTCTGCCTGGAGAGCGAGGCCCAGATGCCCGCCAGCGAGGAGGAGCGTCGCGAGGCCGTTGAGGACGGCGCTCACATCAGCTGCGGCTGGGGCCCCAAGGAGGTTCACCTGGACGAGGCCGGTCGTGTGTGCGGTATCACCTTCAAGCGCTGCACGCGTGTCTTTGACGACGAGGGCCGGTTTGCGCCCGAGTACGACGAGAACGATCTGCGCCGCGTCGATGCCGACCGCGTGGTCATGTCGATTGGCCAGTCCATTGTGTGGGGCGACCTGCTGGCTGGCTCCAAGGTGGAGCTCGGCCGCGGCCAGGGTGCTCTTGCCGACCCCCAGACCTATCAGACCGCTGAGCCCGACATCTTTGTGGGCGGCGACGTCTACACCGGTCCGAGCTTTGCCATCGACGCCATCGCCGCCGGTCACGAGGCCGCCGTGTCCATCCATCGCTTTGTGCAGCCGGGATCCACGCTCACCATCGGCCGCAACCAGCGCCACTACACCGCGCTCGACCGCGACGATGTCGTGATCGAGAGCTACGACAACGCGAGCCGCGAGGTGGCGCATGTCGACCGCGAGCGCGAGAAGGCTGCACCCTTTAGCGAGCACGTCGAGACCTTTACCGAGGAGCAGGTGCGCGCCGAGACCGCCCGCTGCCTGGGCTGCGGTGCCTCGATCGTCGACCCCAACAAGTGCATCGGCTGCGGCGTGTGCACCACCAAGTGCGCGTTCGATGCCATCCACCTGGATCGCGATCGCCCCGAGTGCTCCACGATGGTCAAATACGAGCAAAAGCTCCCAAGCCTGGGTAAGTACGCGCTCAAGCGCGCCATCAAAATCAAATTCGGTCGCAAGTAAGTAGTCATAACGGGAACGGCGGAAGGAATTAAAAGTGCACGAGCTCGGAATCGTTTACCACATCATTCGCGATGTCGAGAACGTGGCGCGCGCCAATGGCGTGAGTCGCGTTTCGAGCGTCACGCTGCTGCTGGGCGAGGTCTCGGGCGTCGTTCCCGACTTGCTGCTCGACGCCTGGCGCTGGGCGGCAGATAAAAAGTCCATCGCGCAGGGTGCGGAGCTTCTTGTGGAGCCTGTCGAGGCCGTGACGCATTGCGAGGCGTGCGGCCGCGACTATGCGACAGTCGAGCACGGCAAGACCTGCCCTCATTGCGGCAGCGGCGAGACATACCTGCTGCAGGGCCAGGAGGTCATGATTAAGCAGATTGAGACCCCCGACGAGGAACCGGCAGACGCTGCCCCCGACGGCCCTTCCGACGTCCTCGACGCCGTCGATGCCGCCCACCCCCTCCACATCGTCTAGGATTCCCTATAAGTTGCGGTGAAATAGTTCCTAAATCCAGCCTTCTGGCTCTTAAACAAGAACTATTCCACCGCAACTTTTTTGAGTGGTTTCGTAGATCATAAGTCGCGCAAATAGTCAAGTCATACCTGTTTGAACAAAGTAGCGGCAGTACAAGCGCATTCGCGCTTGCCTAAAATCGATATTAATGAACAGCCTGCTTGTATCTGTAAAGTACATGGCTTGATGAGTGACGTTTTGGCGGGTAATGAGTCGAAAAGCAGCAACGTAATCAATTTGTAACAAACTTAGACATTTAAACAAATAATGCAACCTTTTACGAATTTAGCTATAATTCCACAAACCAAACAGGTATACTTCCTTCATGTCATGTAGGAAATACGTAGACAAAAAGGAGGTTATGTGATGGTAAGTATTGTTCTTGCTAGCCACGGGGACTTGGCAGCTGGAATCAAGCAGACGGGCTCGATGGTCTTTGGCGATCAGCCGTCTGTTGCCGTGGTCTCGCTCGAGCCGAGCATGGGCCCCGACGACTTCCGTGCCAAGGTCGAGGAAGCAATCGCTTCCTTCGAAGACCAGGAGCAGGTGCTCTTCCTCGTTGATCTGTGGGGCGGCACGCCGTTCAACCAGATCAGCGGGCTCATCGAGGGCCACGATTCCTGGGCTATCGTCACCGGTGTCAACCTGCCTATGCTCATCGAGGCATATTCGCAGCGCTTTGACGCAAAGAACACTGCACATGCGATCGCAAAACATCTCGTGACTGAGGCTAAGGCTGGCGTGCGCGTCAAGCCCGAGTCTCTGGAGCCCGAGGAGAAGAAGCCGGCTGCGGCCGCCGCTGCTCCTGCAGGCGCCATCCCTCCGGGAACGGTCATCGGCGACGGGCACATCAAGATTGCCCACGTCCGTATCGACACCCGTCTGCTGCATGGTCAGGTGGCCACCACGTGGACCAAGCAGATCAACCCCAACCGCATCATCGTGGTTTCCGACGGCGTTGCTCACGACGAGCTCCGCAAGACCATGATCGAGCAGGCTGCCCCTCCGGGAGTCCATGCCAACGTCGTGCCTATCAAGAAGATGGCCGAGGTCGTCAAGGACACGCGTTTTGGTGACACCAAGGCCATGCTGCTCTTCGAGAACCCGCAGGATCTGCTCAAGGCCATCGAGGCCGGCGTCGACATCAAGGAAGTCAACATCGGTTCCATGGCTCACTCCAAGGGCAAGGTCGTCGTCACCAACGCCGTCGCTATGGGCGATGACGACGTTAAGACCCTCGAGGCCCTCAAGGCCAAGGGCGTCAAGTTCGAGGTCCGCAAGGTTCCTTCGGATGCCTCCGAGGATCTCGACGCCATGTTGAAGAAAGCTAAGGCCGAACTGGCCGCTCA
>DXLT01000166.1:0-3354 GCA_019414555.1 Collinsella sp. | reverse complement strand
TTATGGGCGTCCACGATCTCCTGGGGCAGCAGCACGCGCTGGGTCAGGTCCTTGGAAATCTCGCCGGCCATATAGTCGCGCTGAACGGAGTTGACGGTCGGGTTCTTGTTGGAGTTCTCCTGCTTGACCTCTTCGTTATTGCACTCAATCAGCGACAGGATCTTGTCATCGGTCGTGTTCTTCTGGCGCTTCAGGCTCTGAACATAGCGATAGATGATGTAGTGGCGGGCAACCTCGTAGCAGTCGAGACGCATGATCTCGTCCTCGACCAAATCCTGGATCTCCTCGACCGAAACGGTGTGGCCCGCGTTCTCGCATGCCTCGGCGACGTTTTGCGCCGCATAAACCACCTGGCGGTCGGTTAGACGAGAGCTCTCCTCGACCTCCAAGTTGGCGGCGCAGATGGCATTGACGATCTTATCGATGTCAAAGACAACCTCGGTGCCGCTGCGCTTGATGATCTTCATCCTCTTGCCTCTTTCGCGTCGTAGCCTCATTGCGCTTCAGAGCCAAACGATGCCCGGCAGGGCTTGCCCCTGTCTTGCGGCGCCGTCGCGCAATCTGTGTTCTCGATAAACCATAAGCCTCCATGCGGACATTCCCTAGAGCCAATCAAGCGGCTCAAGGACACGTTCGAAAGAGGCAGTTAAGGTCTTCGTTCTCTGTCCGCCATCTATCATACGACAAAGAGGCATCTATATCCTGTATTCTTTTTTTAGGTCAAACACAACATATAGTGTTTCGGCAGGTCAAAGCAATTAGTCATTTTGCAGACGCATTAAAAATGAGGGGTTCTTGGCAAGTCGGTAAAACGTTACCAACACAGCTACCTGCATGGCAGTTATAAAACCCCCTTAGTCAAGCCGCTGACAAATCCTACCAAAACCAAGTCGCTCACGCCAAAAGAATCCAAAAGATTATGCTTGACCAACATGTTGCGGTCACGATCGGCCAGGACGTATGCAATCTGCCGGCACCTCTACGGGATGCGAAGACCATCGCGTACAGACCTTGGATCAATATTTGGTGGCTTATATTGGCGGCGTGCTTGGTGGCAAAACAAAACAGCCCAGAGGACATAGCCTCTGAGCTGCGATCATTTGGTGGGCGTTAGAAGATTTGAACTTCTGACCTCTTCCGTGTCAGGGAAGCGCTCTCCCCCTGAGCTAAACGCCCAAATGGAGCGGACAACGGGGCTCGAACCCGCGACCCCAACCTTGGCAAGGTTGTGCTCTACCAACTGAGCCATGTCCGCTTACGAGGATTAATCTTACGTGATGCCCGCATCCTATGCAAGAACTTTTTTTGAAAAGTTTTGCGACGCTCTCGCGAGGGCATCAGTCGTCACGAAAGGCGTGGACAAACGCAGGCTCGCAGCGAGATGCCCCTACATCTCACCGAGCATGATCCAGGCAGAGCTGTCCTGTGCGAGCCTGCCGTCTGCAAGCGGTGATGAGGTGAGCAGGACCCTGCCCGCCGGCAGCTCCACGGGTGCTGCACCGAAGTTCGTCACACACGCCCAGCCGTTATCGCGGCGATAGGCGATGACGCCGCCCTCAGCGCCCTCGGCACCATCCGCAAGACCGGTGCGCCCGTCAAGATCGAGCCACGCAAGATCGTTGGCGCACCCGCGCAGCTTGCGCCGCAGCCAGAGGGCGTCACGATAGAGCGCAAGCATCGATGTCGGGTCCACTTCTTCCCTATCGGCAGCATAATCGGAAAACCATGCAGGCTGCGGCAGATGGGGCGCCGCATCGGCGTCTGCCGGCGAAAACCCAAACGATCCGCCATGCGCGGGATCGTCCGCCGCCGCCCACGGCAGGGGCACACGACAGCCGTCGCGCCCCTTCTCACGCTTCGGTCCGTGCGTATTGGTCGCAGTAGGGTCTTCGAGTGCAGCCCACGGGATATCAGCCACCTCAAAAAGGCCGAGCTCCTCACCCTGATACACGTATGCCGAGCCCGGAAGCGACAGTTCAAGCAAAAGGGCCGCCCGCGCGCGGCGCTCGCCGAGTTCACGGTCCTCGTCATAAGACGACCCGTCGCGTAAGAGCCAGTCGAGCGCAATCTGGTGGTAGCGCGTCGCCTTGATTTGCGGCAGGGCATAGCGTGTCGCCACGCGCGGCACGTCGTGGTTGGAGAGTACCCAGGTCGAGGCGGAATCGGATTCGACGGCTGCCTTCAAGCCCTTCTCGATTGCAGTGTGCATGTCATCATAGGTCCAAGTGGCCTTGGCAAACTCAAAGTTGAATGTCTGGCCAAGCTCGCTGGGACGCGCGTAGAGATACTGGCGCTCGGGCAGCACCCACGCCTCGGCAACGGCACTGCGCGGCGGATTATAGCGGTCGAACACGCGGCGCCACTCGCGATAGATCTCGTGGACCTCATTGCGGTCCCACAGCGGATGGGTGCCGTCGTCAACCATGTCATCGCCCTCGGCGAGATGCCACCGGTCGAGGTCATCGCGGTCGAGATCCTTGGCGAGACCCTGCGCCACATCAATGCGAAAGCCGTCGACGCCTCGATCGCTCCAAAACGCCAGGACGTCGCAAAAGAGCGCGTGAACCTCAGGGCATGACCAGTCAAAGTCCGGCTGCTCGGGCGTAAATATGTGCAGATACCACTGACCGTCCGCAACACGCGTCCAGGCGGGGCCGCCAAAGTTGGCATTCCAATTGGTGGGAGGCAGCTCGCCATGCTCGCCGCAACCATCGCGGAAGATATAACGGGCGCGCTCGGGAGAACCGGGGCCGGCGGCAAGAGCGGCTTTGAACCAGGGGTGCTGGTTGGATGAATGGTTGGGCACGATGTCGACGATGACCTTGATGCCGCGCGCGTGAGCCGCAGCGATCATGTCGTCGAAGTCGTCAAGCGAGCCGAGACGTGGGTCGACATCGCAGTAGTCCGCCACATCATAGCCACCATCGACAAGAGGCGATGGGTAAAACGGGCTCAGCCAGATGGCCTCGATACCCAGCCGCTCAAGATAGTCCATCTTCTGGGTAATGCCCGCGATATCGCCCAGACCCGAACCAGTCGAATCCTTAAACGAGCGCGGGTAGATCTGATAGATCGCGGCATCGGACATCCATGAGCGCGAAGAAGACTTTTCTGTAGCCATGGGGCGTATCTCCCTTGCAACGAGGTTATGCGAGATGCCCACGATGATACGCCCAAAGCGGACATTCGCGGCAAACAACGCCACAGCCACGCCCCAAAACGCTCGCTCCCTCTCGGGTTCGAGCCCATGCAATGGATACAAAAAAGCCCGGCTACCGTAGTAGCCGGGCTGTTGCGTTTGGAGCGGACAACGGGGCTCGAACCCGCGACCCCAACCTTGGCAAGGTTGTGCTC
>DXLT01000165.1:2527-3385 GCA_019414555.1 Collinsella sp. | reverse complement strand
TGCTGCAGACCGCCTGCCGTGAGGACAGCTACGACACCTTTAAGGAGTACAGCGCCCGTCTGCACCGTACCGGCCGTGCCGTGCGCCTGCGCGAATTGCTCGACTTTGATGCCAGCGGCCGCACGCCGGTTTCGCTCGACGAGGTCGAGCCCGCGCTCAACATCGTCCGCCGCTTTAACACCGGCGCCATGTCGTACGGCTCCATCAGCAAAGAGGCGCACGAGTGCATGGCTATCGCTATGAACCGCCTGCACGGACGCTCCAACTCGGGCGAGGGCGGCGAGGACCCGCGTCGCGAGACCCCGCTGGCCAACGGCGACTCCAAGAACTCCGCGATCAAGCAGGTGGCAAGTGCGCGCTTTGGCGTGACGAGCCGCTACCTGTGCAGCGCCTTCGAGATTCAGATCAAGATGGCCCAGGGCGCCAAGCCCGGCGAGGGTGGCCACCTGCCCGGCAAGAAGGTCTACCCCTGGATTGCCGAGGTCCGTCAGTCCACGCCCGGCATCGGCCTGATCTCGCCTCCGCCGCATCACGACATCTACTCCATCGAAGACCTGGCCGAGCTCATCTTTGACCTTAAGAACGCCAACCCCGGCGCACGCGTGTCGGTCAAGCTGGTCAGCGAGGCCGGCGTCGGCACCATCGCCACCGGTGTGGCCAAGGGCGCTGCCGACAAGATCTTGATCAGCGGCCACAATGGCGGCTCGGGTGCCGCTGCTCGCGATTCGATCTGGCACGCCGGTCTGCCGCTGGAGCTTGGCCTTGCCGAGGCCCAGCAGACGCTGCTGCAAAACGGCCTGCGCTCGCGCGTGGTGCTCGAGGCCGACGGCAAGCTCATGGACGGCACCGATGTTGCCG
>DXLT01000165.1:0-2517 GCA_019414555.1 Collinsella sp. | reverse complement strand
GGCTTCGCGACCATGCCGTTCATCTCGATGGGCTGCCTCATGCAGCGCGACTGCCAGCAGGATACCTGCCCCGCCGGCATCGCCACGCAAAACTGCCGCTTGCGTCGCGGCTTCCGCGGCAAGCCCGAGCACGTCGAGCACTTTATGCTCTTTGTGGCCGAGCAGCTGCGCGAGATCATGGCGAGCTTGGGCTTCCGCACCGTCGACGAGATGGTCGGCCATCCCGAGTGCCTGCGCCAGATCGAGGTCCCGGGTAACCGCAAGGCTAACCTGCTCGATCTGACGCCCGTGCTGGCAAACGCGACCTGTGAGTTTGGTGCCCACATCCCGGGTGCCGACGGTCGTCACTTCCTGCCCCAGATGGCCGCGGACAGCGAGCTCGACAAGACGCTCGACTCCACGCTGTTTGTGCCCTATACGGCCGATGCCCGTGCGCACCTGCGCCCGATTCGCTTCCATGCCGACATCGCCAACGTTAACCGCTGCGTGGGCACCATCCTGGGTAACGCGGCGACCAAGGCACATCCCGAGGGCCTGCCCGCCGGCTCCATCACCATCGATTGCGATGGATCGGCCGGTCAGAGCTTTGGCGCCTTCCTGCCGCGCGGCATTACGCTCAACGTGTGCGGCGACGCCAACGACTACTTTGGCAAGGGCCTTTCGGGCGGCGAGGTGTCGGTGCGCCCCAACCCGCATGCGACCTACAAGTTCGACGAAAACATCATCGTGGGCAACGTTGCGTTCTTTGGCGCCACGAGCGGCCGTGGCTTCATCAACGGCCTGGCCGGCCAGCGCTTTGGCGTACGCAACTCCGGTGCCACCGTGGTGGTCGAGGGTTGCGGCAACCACGGCTGCGAGTACATGACGGGCGGCCTAGCGCTCATCCTGGGCGAGGTCGGGCAGAACTTCGCCGCCGGCATGACGGGTGGCGTGGCCTATGTCTTTGACCAGCACGGCACGCTCGATGCCCGTGTGAACCACGAGAGCGTTGAGCTTAAAGCCCCGACGGCCGGCGAGCTGGCACAGATTCGCAAGCTCATCCAGGAGCACGTGGACGCGACGCAGAGTCCGCGCGGCATCAAGCTGCTCTACAGCTTTGAGACGATGAGCAAGCACTTTGTGAAGGTCATTCCGACCGAGTACGAGCGCGTGTTGGCCATTGTCGCCGCCGCCGAGGCCATCGGTAAGACGCATGCGCAGGCCGAGGAGCTGGCGTTTGACATTGTGACCGGTCGCGCCGACGCTGCCGATGTCGCTCGCTTTGATGTGGCGGGCGGTGCTGCGGGCGCTGCGTCCGTGGCTGCCAGCTTTGTTGCTTCGACCAAGAAGGAGGCGTAAGTGCCATGGGTAAGCCCGGTGCTTTTCTTGATATCGATCGTGTGACCCACGAGCTTCGCCCCGTGGAAGAGCGCAGCCGCGATTTCGATCCGCTGTACGTGGAGCTTGACGACGATGCACGCCGTGCCCAGGCGAGCCGCTGCATGATGTGCGGCGTGGCGTTTTGCCAGATGGGCGCGAGCTTTGGCAAGGCACGCCCGAGCGGCTGCCCGCTGCACAACCTGATTCCCGAGTGGAATGAGCTGGTGTACCGCGGCCGCTGGGACGAGGCTGCCGAGCGCCTGTCGCTCACCTCGCCCATGCCTGAGTTCACGAGCCGCGTCTGCCCGGCGCTGTGCGAGGCCGCGTGCAACCTGGGCTCGGTCGATGGCCGGCCCACGACGATTCACGACAACGAGCGCGCGATCAGCGACTATGAGTGGGCCAACGGCGGTCCGCGTCGCTTTGAGCCGGCAGGGGAGGGCGCACCCACGGTTGCCGTGGTGGGCTCCGGTCCTGCTGGTCTGGTGGCGGCATGGGAGCTTGCGCGTCGTGGCGCCCGCGTGACGGTGTTTGAGCGCGACGACCGCCCGGGCGGCCTGCTCATATACGGCATTCCCAACATGAAGCTCGAGAAGTCCGTGGTCGAGCGTCGCGTGGCACTTATGCGTGAGCTTGGCATTGTGTTCGAGCTGGGCGCCGACGTGAGCGATCCCAAGGTTACCGCCAGGCTCGACGACTTTGACGCCGCCGTGGTGGCTGCCGGCGCCCGTGCTCCGCGTGGACTTTCGACTGCGAACATTGATGCCCCGGGCGTGGTGTATGCCGTGGACTACCTGACGGCTTCGACCGTCTCGGTGCTCGATGGCGGCAAGCCCGCGGTGAACGCGCGCGGCCTGGACGTCGTGGTCATTGGCGGTGGCGATACTGGAAACGACTGCGTGGGTACCGCCGTGCGTCAGGGCGCGCGCAGCGTGCGCCAGTTTGAGTTCTTGCCGGCTGCGCCCGATAAGCGCGCGGCAGGCAACCCCTGGCCGCAGTGGCCCAACGTTAAGAAGACCGATTACGGCCAGCAGGAGGCTATCGCTGCGATGGGTGGCGAGATGCGTGCCTGGGCCGTGGATACACTCGAGGTGCTGCTGGACAAGAAGGGTGCGGCTGCGGGTCTGCGCGTGGTCGATCTGGACTGGTCGGCGGGAA
>DXLT01000164.1:346-3402 GCA_019414555.1 Collinsella sp. | reverse complement strand
AGATTGGCATGGGCGGTCGATCCGCAATAGCCCAGGGCGCAGCACGCCACCAGGCCGCCGACAATTACCACCTCAAACCGCACTGCCGTAATCATCAGCAGCAACGCCGATACCAACAGCACGCCTGTAATATCGCTCGTCGCATCGATCGTCTGGGGAAGGCGATAGTACAGAAATGGGCGCACGAAAAAGCCAATCACGCTCGCGCCGACAACGATGCTCTCGTAGATGACGACCTCACTCGATGGCACGAACTCGGCCATGCGCACATCAAAGAGATACTCGCACGCCAAAAACGTGAAGAAGAACAGCGCCAGGCATATAATCTCCTGAATGCCCCGACGCAAATATGCGGTTGTGTCTCCCATGCCCCTCATGGTTAACCCCCCAGCCGCTCAATTGTCTGGAAATCTATTTTAATAAAGAACCAGTCTCAATACCGAAGCCAGGCTCGAAATGTTGCCAATTCGACCCCAGCCGTCCACATCACGCCGCGATTTTGAGCCGCATGGACCAGAAGGAACGCGCGCGATCTCTAGCTCGGCCAGGAGTGTCTCCAACTACCACTCATTTAAGTACGTCCCCAATGAGTGGCCGAAGAGTGTCCCCCGCGACTAGTCGTTTAAGAACGTCCCCAACGACTAGTCAAAAATGGGCCATATGTCCCAGTTGTGGAGACTCCTTGAGCCGTCTGGGTATCGCGAAGGATCGCGCACTCCCCCATCATCAAAAGTGACACACGCTACCAGTTGATGGGAGGCAGCCATGGGCTTCTTTGACAAGATGTTCGAGAAGAAAGAGTGCGCGATTTGCGGTACCGAGCTGGGACTTCTAGGTAAGACAAAAATCAATGAAGGCTACCTGTGCAAAGAGTGCGCCGGCAAGCTCTCCCCCTACTTTCACGGCTATCGCTCCAGCACCGCGGACGACATCCGTGAGCAACTCGCCTACCGCGAGGCCAACGCCGAGCGCCTGTCTTCGTTCAACCCCACGCGCACGCTTTCTGCCGGGCGCACCAATATCATGCTCGATGAGGACGCGGGCCTGCTGATCATCACTTCGCAGAGCCGCTGGCGCGACGCCAATCCCGACATCATCGAGTTCTCGCAGGTACTCGGCTGCGATATGGATATCGACGAACAACGCACCGAGATCTATCGCGAGACCAAGGACGGCGAGCGCGAGAGCTACAACCCGCCGCGCTACGACCTGGATTACGACTTTAATCTGACCATCCACGTCAACACGCCGTACTTTACCGAGATCAACCTGCGCGTGAACGACTCCACCATCGATCAGCGCGGCTCCATCGAATATCGCGAGGCCAAGCGCCAGGCAACCGAAGTCCGCGATGCGCTGGTGCAGCTGCGCCAGGAGACGCGCGACAGCGTCGTGGCCGCCAAAGCCCCCAAGACCGCGGTGACCTGCCCCTTCTGCGGAGCCACCACCATTCCCGATGCCAGCGGGCGCTGCGAATACTGCGGCGGCGCCATCGGCGCATAGCCTCCGGCAGCGAAAGGACCGATCATGGCCTTTGAGAGCATCAACTATCAATGCCCCGCGTGTGGCGGCCCCCTTCACTTTGCCAGTGCCGAGCAAAAGCTCGTCTGCGACTACTGCGATTCTCGTTTTGAAGTCGAAGAAGTCGAGGCCCTCTATCGCGAGCGCCAGGACAAGGCAGATGCCAAAGCCGATGCAGCAGCCGCAACGCCCAAGCCCGTCGCCGACGACGCGGTGCAGGAACTCGCCCAAAACGCCGGCTACATCTGCTCGTCGTGCGGCGCCGAGCTCGTGTCCGACGGCACCGTCGCCGTCACCACCTGCCCGTACTGCGGCAACTCCGCCGTGGCGCCCGGCCAGCTCTCTGGCGACTTCTCGCCCGACCTGGTGATTCCGTTTAAGCTCGGGCGCGATGACGTCACGGCCGCACTCAAGGAACACTACAAGGGCAAGATCTTGCTGCCCAAGAGCTTTGTCACCGGCAACCACATCGACGAGGTCCAAGGTGTCTACGTGCCGTTTTGGCTCTACGGCGCCCGCGTTGACGGCGAAGTGTACTTTGACGCGACCAACGAGACCGTGACCGAGGAATCCGACCGCACCGTCACGACCACCGACCACTACGATGCCTATCGCAAGGGCAATATCTCGTTTAAGCGCGTGCCCGTCGACGGATCATCCAAGATGCCCGACGGCCACATGGACGCCATCGAGCCGTTTGACTACGACGCACTGCGTCCGTTCTCGGTCGCATATATGCCCGGCTACATCGCCAACCGTTACGACGAGGACTGCGAGACCTGCAAGGCGCGCGCCGAGCGCCGTATGGAAGAAAGCACAATCTCGGCCCTGCGCGAGACCGTCGTCGACGAATACGACGATGCCACGGTCGAAAGCAAGCAGCTCGACTACACCTGGGAAGACAGCGACTACGCCCTGTTCCCCGTCTGGATGCTCTCCACCTCGTGGAACGGCAAGAGCTACCTGTTTGCCATGAACGGCCAGACCGGCCGCTTGGTCGGCGAGCTCCCCTGCTCCAAGCCCAAGCTCGTCATCGCCTCGGTGCTGTTCTTTATGATCGGATTTATCCTCTCCCAGATTCTCTTTATGGGGGAATACGCCTTCGATCCGGATTACCTCACCTTTGATATCGAGGGCATCCTCATCAATATCATCGCGCCGCTGATCATCGTGATTATCGGAGACGTGCTACTGGTAGGCCAGCTCAAGACGGCCAACGAAGCAACCTGTGCCGATGAGTATTGTGGCGAGCTCGACCTGACCGAGAAACACGACACCTTCAGCCACACCGAGACCACCGTTGTCATGAAAGACGACAAGGACGACTAAGCAATCCAACCAATACCACCCGGCCTTTGACGAGAAAGGAAGATCACCATGGGACTCTTGAAAGCTGGATTGGGAGCTGCCGGCGGCGTCATGGCCGACCAGTGGAAGGAATTTATCTACTGCGAATCGATGCCTGCTGACGTCTTGGCCTGCAAGGGCAGCAAACGTACCGGTGGCCGCAGCTCCAACACGCGCGGCGAGGACAA
>DXLT01000164.1:0-336 GCA_019414555.1 Collinsella sp. | reverse complement strand
CTCAACAGCGACTACCCGAAAGACAAGCTCTCGGTCATCGCCGTCAACGACGGACAAGGCATGCTCGTGGTGCAAAACGGCAAGATCATCGAAGTCGCGCTGGAGCCCGGTGAGTTCGTCTTCGACACCGGCAGCGAGCCGAGCGTCTTTAGCGGCAACCTGGGCGATTCCATCAAGGAGACCTTCGCCAATATCGGCAGCCGTTTTACCTTTGGCGGCGATGCAGGCAAGGACCAGCGCGTCTACTTCATCAACACCAAGGAGATCATCGGCAACAAGTACGGCACCGCCTCGCCCGTGCCCTTCCGCGTGGTCGATAACAACATTGGCCTGGAC
>DXLT01000163.1:0-3424 GCA_019414555.1 Collinsella sp. | reverse complement strand
AAGGGGGCAGTGATGGAGAGGATACTCGGCGTTAATCTCTCTGGCTGGTTTATTCCCGAGCCTTGGGTGACCCCGTCGCTATACGCGGCGACCGGTGCATCCAACGCGGCCGAGCTGCAGGAGGCCATGGGCACCGCCGCCTATAACGAGCGCATGCGCCGTCATTACGAGACGTTTGTGAGCGAGGACGATTTCCGTCGCATGGCGCAGATCGGTCTCAATGCCGTGCGTCTGCCGGTGCCCTGGTATGCCTTTGGCTCGCAGGAGTCCGATGCGTCCTACATCTCGGTTGTCGACTACATTGACCGTGCGATTGAGTGGGCTGCCAAGTACGACATCCGCGTGCTGCTTGATCTAGCAACTGTGCCCGGTGGCCAGGGCGATTCCAATGATTCGCCCGCCACGCCAGAGGCTGTTGCCGAGTGGCATTCGTCCACCAACGGCCGTCATGTTGCGCTCGACGTGCTCGAGCGCCTGGCCGATCGCTACGGCGAGGCCGAGAGCCTGCTGGGCATTGAGCTGCTGGATACGCCGCAGATGAGTGTCCGCAAGAGCCTCTTCACCATGACGGATGGCATTCCGGCGCACTACCTGCGCAACTTCTATCGCGATGCCTATGAGCTCGTCCGTTCATATATGCCCGAGGATAAGATCGTCGTCTTCTCGTCGTCGGGGCATCCCAGCGAGTGGAAGCATTTTATGCGCGACGCCAAGTATAAGAACGTCTACATGGACCTTCACCTGTACCATTACCGTGACGAGCATGCGCTCGATATCACGAGCCCCCGCGGGCTGACGACGGCGATTTCGCGCAACAAGCGCGAGCTCAAAGAAGCGATTTCGACTGGGTTCCCCGTGCTGGTGGGCGAATGGTCGGGCGCGGCGATCTTTGCCAACTCGTCGGTTACGCCCGAGGGCCGCAATGCCTACGAGCGCGTGTTTATCGCCAATCAGCTGGCTTCGTTTGCGCCGGCTGCCGGTTGGTTCTTCCAAACGTGGAAGACCGAGAAGCGCATTGCAGCATGGGACGCCCGCGCGGCGCTCGGTACGCTCGAGCGCGGCATGATTGAATAGGTTGATATGACGCAAAACAGCGCCCATACGGGCAAACTCTATGTGGTCGGCACGCCCATCGGCAACCTGGGCGACCTGTCCCCGCGCGTTGGCGAGGCGTTTGCCGCCGCCGATGCCATCTGCTGCGAAGACACGCGTGTGACGTCAAAGCTGCTGATGCACCTGGGCATTTCCAAGCCGCTTGTCCGTTGCGACGAGAATGTGATCGCCAGCCGCGCCGCCGGCCTAGTCGACCGTCTGCTGGCGGGGGAGACCCTCGCCTTTGCCTCGGACGCCGGCATGCCGAGCGTGTCCGATCCCGGCCAGGCGCTAGTTGAGGCGGCGCGTGAGGCCGATGTGCCCGTCGAAGTTATTCCCGGGCCCTCTGCTTGCGTCACGGCGCTTGTTTCGTCCGGCATTCCCTGCGAGCATTTCTTCTTCGAAGGCTTTTTGGGTCGCAAGCACGGCGACCGCGTGCGCCGACTGCAGCGCCTTGCCGTGGTGCCCGGCGCGCTCATCTTCTACGAGTCTCCACATCGCATCGTGGCGACGCTCGAGGCCGTGGCGGAGGTCTTTCCCCAGCGTGAGGTTGCCGTCTGCCGCGAACTCACCAAGCTGCACGAGGAGGTCTTGCGCGGGCCCGCTGCTCAGCTTGCCGAGGAGCTGCGTGCTCGCGGCGAGGTAAAGGGCGAGATTGCGCTGGTCATCGCGCCGCCGAGCGAGGATGAGGAGGCCGGTATCGTGCCGGTCGGCGCCACGGCAGCGGATTCCGACGAGGCCCTGTGCGAGGATATCCGCTCCGCGCTCGAGGAGGGGGAGCCCGCCTCTGCGGTGGCCAAGCGCCTGTCTCAGAAGTATTCGCGCCGCAAGCGCGATGTCTATGCCATGGTGCTCGATATGCAATAGATGGAGGATATCCAGCCCTTGCGCTAGAATCATCCCCTGTATGCAACGTTTTTCTGGAGGACAAACCCCATGGATCAAAGCAAGCCTTCGTTCTTTATCACGACGCCCATCTACTACGTCAACGCCGATCCGCACCTGGGCACGGCTTATTCCACCATCATCGCCGACGTTCAGGCTCGCTATCGTCGCTCCGCCGGCTATAACGTCAAGTTCCTGACCGGCATGGACGAGCACGGCGAGAAGGTCGCCGAGGCCGCAGCCAAGCACAACATGACGCCGCAGGAGTGGACCGATAGCCAGGCTCCGCACTTCAAGGAGCTTTGGAGCAAGCTCGAGATTTCCAATGATGACTTCATCCGCACCACCGAGCCGCGCCAGCACCATGCCGTGCAGTACCTGTGGGAGCGCATGAAGGAGTCCGGCTACCTGTATAAGGGCAGCTACGACGGCTGGTATTGCGTGCCTGACGAGACCTACTTTACCGATACGCAGGTCCAGAAGGGCGACGAGGAGTACGGCAGCGTCGGCCAGCACCTGTGCCCCGACTGCCACCGTCCGCTTGAGCGCGTGCAGGAGGAGTCCTACTTCTTTAAGCTTTCCGCTTTCCAGGATAAGCTGCTCAAGCTTTACGACGAGCACCCCGACTTTGTCGAGCCTGCGTTCCGCATGAACGAGGTACGTAGCTTTGTCGAGGGCGGCCTTAATGACCTTTCCGTGAGCCGTACGAGCTTTGACTGGGGCATTCAGGTCCCGTTTGACGAGGGTCACGTGACCTACGTGTGGTTCGATGCGCTGCTCAACTATATGACGGCCGTCGGCTACGGTGTCGACACCGACGAGGCGCGTGCCGAGCTGGCCTATCGCTGGCCCGCGCAGTTCCACATCGTGGGTAAGGACATCATCCGCTTCCACTGCGTCATTTGGCCCGCCATGCTCATGGCCATCGGCGAGGCCCTGCCCGAGCACGTCTTTGCCCACGGCTTCCTGACCGTGCGCAATGCCGAGACCGGCAAGGCCGAGAAGATGTCCAAGAGCCGCGGCAACGCCATCGCTCCGCAGGACGTTATCGACATGCTGGGCGTCGAGGGCTATCGCTACTACTTCATGACCGACGTCGTCCCCGGCACCGACGGTGCCATCAGCTTCGATCGCATGGAGCAGGTCTACAACGCCGACCTGGCCAACAGCTGGGGCAACCTTATCTCGCGTTCGCTCAACATGAGCGGCAAGTACTTTGACGGTTGCGCGCCCGCCAAGCCCGCGTCGTTCGATGCGTTCGACAACCCGCTGGCAAAGATCGCCGATGGCCTGGTCGAGCGCTACATGGCCAAGATGGACGTGCTCGATTACGGCGGAGCCAAGGATGAGGTCATGGAGCTCATCCATGCCGCCAACCACTACATCGAGGACACCGAGCCCTGGGCGCTTGCCAAGGACGAGGCCAAGGCTGACGAGCTGGCATTTG
>DXLT01000162.1:0-3426 GCA_019414555.1 Collinsella sp. | reverse complement strand
GGGGCACAACTTCGTCAAGACCATGAGGGCGCTCTCCGACCGCGTCGCCGACCCGGAGGACAAGTTGGAGCAGGTCACCGTCGTGGACGACCAGCTGGGACGCCTGACCTTCACGCGCGACATGGCGCAGGCAATCTTCCACGTGCTGGGGAGCCGCGCCCCCTACGGCACCTACGACTGCACCGGTTCCGGCGCCGTCAAGTCCTGGGCCGACATCGCCCGCGCCGTCTTCGAGGCCGCCAACGGCAACGGCGACAGGGTCGTGCCGGTATCGACCGCCGACTACTACGCCGGCGCCGAGGGCCCCGTGGCCCCGCGCCCGGTCCACTCCGCGCTCGACCTTTCCAGGCTCGAGTCGGTCGGGTTCCACATGCCCGACTGGGAGGAAGAGCTTGGGGAGTACCTCAAGACGCTCTAGCCGCTATCAACTTTTCGAGAGTAAAAGCCGCCGTTCTTTAACGGCGGCTTTTCTTGTTGATGGCTATCTGCGCAGTGGTGCCAATAGTATTTTGCGGAAGATCTTTCACTCGCTTGGCGTGGTGGCGGACCTGCCGGGCTGGTCATCGTAGGCGTATTTGCTGTACACGTTGACCTCCCACTGCTTTTTTTCGACCTTTGCCACGGAATCGAGGATGAAGCCGGTCGCAAGGCTCAGACCGCACAGGAACATAAACGACGCGGCGAGCATGGCGGTGGGGAAGCGCGGAACGAGGCCGGTCTGGAAATACTCGACAACGATGGGCGTGCCCAAGGCGAGGCCGATCACCGCAAACAGAAGCGCGACGAGGCTGAAGAACTTCAGAGGGCGGTAGTCCTTGAACAGCGTGCCAATCATCGCAACGACTTTAATGCCGTCGCTTACGGTATTGAGCTTGGACTCGGAACCTTCCGGACGGTCGCGGTACTCGATGGGCACATCCTTGATGCGCCAGCGGTGGTCGACGGCGTGGATCGAGAGCTCGGTTTCGATCTGGAAGCCCTCGGAAAGCACAGGGAAGGTTTTAACAAACGGGCGGCTCATGGCGCGGTAGCCGGTCATGACGTCATCGAAGCTGTAGCCATAGATCCACTTGATCATGGCACGTACCAGATTGTTGCCAAAGCCGTGGAAGGCACGCTTGTTCTCCTCGGCGTAGGTACCGTTGGAAAGGCGATCGCCTACGGTCATGTCGGCCGTGCCGTTAAGGATGGGCTCGCAGAGGGCCTTGGCCGCCTCGGCGGGGTAGGTGTCGTCTCCGTCGACCATCAGGTAGCAATCGGCGTCGATATCGCGAAACATCTGGCGGCACACGTTGCCCTTTCCCTGACGGGGCTCAAAGCGGACTGTGGCGCCGTGCTCGGTGGCAATGCGTGAGGTATCGTCCGACGAGTTGTTGTCATAGACATAGACCGTCGCCTGCGGAAGCTCGCGGTGAAAGTCATCGATGACTTTGCCGATCGTGAGCGCTTCGTTGTAGCAAGGGATGATGACGGCGATGGATTCAGAATTCACTTAATGCTCCTTATACATTCAATCCTAGAAAGTATAGCCGTTTGGGCCTGGCATCCTAAGATGTGGGTTAGTTCTCCAGTTTTGTTGCGCGAATCGTTTGCATGGCCGTCGGGTCTATACTGTACGTTTGTCAACGATTACGAGTAAAGGAGTTGCATCCGTGTCGGATCAGACAAAGCAACAAGAAACTCGCAGTCTGCCTGCGACGTTTGCTAAGAACGAATTTGAGAAGGACGCGTTTATCCTTCGTCAGCTGGTTACCAAGGATTTTAAGATCAAGTATCGCCGTAGCGTTCTGGGCGTCGCATGGTCGGTGCTCAACCCGCTGCTGATGATGATCGTCATGGCCATCGTGTTCTCGACGATTTTTGGCCAGGGCCGCAATGGCTCAATGACGCCCGAGATGTACCCGCTGTACTTGATCGTGGGTAACATTACCTTTGCCGTCATGTCTGAGTCTACTAACCAGGCCCTGACGTCGATCGTGGGCGCTGCCCCTCTGCTCAAGAAGGTTAAGGTGCACCGCTGGGTTTTCCCGGTGCAGAAGGTGCTCTTCTCGCTGGTCAACTTTGCCTTCTCGCTGGTCGCCGTCGCCATCGTCATGCTGTGGTTCCGCGTTATGCCTTCTTGGCACCTTATTCTGCTGCCGGTTTGCCTGCTGCTGCTTATGTGCTTCTGCATGGGCCTGGGCATGATGCTCTCTGCCCTTACGGTCTTCTTCCGCGACGTTATGCATCTGTGGAGCGTCGTCATTACGGCGTGGACTTACATTACGCCCATCTTCTGGACGACTGACTATATTGCGCAAATGCCGCATCTCGTGCGTATCTTGATGTATGCGAACCCCATGTTCAACTACCTGCAGTTTATGCGCGATATCTTCCTGTTCCAGACTACGCCCTCGCTTATGACGTTTGGTATGTGCGTTGCCTGGGCGGTTCTTGCGCTTATTATTGGCTATACCGTGTTCCATAAGTCCGAGCGCAAGTTCATCCTCTACATCTAAGGAGTGCTGTGATGACTGAATCTGTTGTTGATTACAGCGAGCAGCCTCTGGCTGTCGAGGTCGACGACGTCACCATGATCTTTAACATGGCGTCCGAGTCGCTGACCAACCTCAAGGAGTACTTCATTAAGCTTGCCAAGCACGAGCTGTTCTTTGAGGAGTTTAGGGCGCTTAAGCACATCTCGTTTGATATTCATCGCGGCGAGGTTGTGGGTCTGGTCGGCACCAATGGCTCCGGCAAGTCTACGATGCTCAAGATTATCGCTGGCGTGCTTGAGCCAAGCGAGGGCAGCGTTAAGGTGCACGGTAACATCGCGCCGTTGATTGAGCTTGGTGCCGGCTTTGACCCCGAGCTGACCGCCCGCGAGAACATCTATCTGAACGGCGCCCTGCTCGGCTATACCAAGGAGTTCATCGACGCCAACTTTGACGGCATTATTGAGTTCGCTGAGTTGCAGAACTTTGTCGATATGCCGCTTAAGAACTTCTCCTCGGGCATGGTGGCGCGTATCGCCTTTGCAATCGCGACGATTACCGAGCCCGATATTCTGATCGTTGACGAGACGCTGTCCGTCGGTGATGTGTTCTTCCAGCAGAAGTGCGAGGCCCGCATCCAGCACTTTATCCAGAGCGGCGACGTGACGGTTCTGTTCGTTTCGCACTCCATGGAGCAGGTTGAGCGCATCTGCCAGCGTGCCGTTTGGATTGAGAAGGGTGACCTTCGCATGGACGGCCCGGTCAGTGAGGTCTGCAAGGCGTATCGCGAGCAGTTCAACTAGGTTATAATTACTTGCGCTTGGCCGAATTGTTTGGCTGGGCGTGCGGTTATTTGCTCCATTAGCTCAGTTGGATAGAGCAGGGGACTTCTAATCCCAAGGTCGACGGTTCGAATCCGCCATGGAGCACCATCGTTTATTAAGCCCGGACC
>DXLT01000161.1:0-3467 GCA_019414555.1 Collinsella sp. | reverse complement strand
ATGCAGCAGGGGCTCTCAATGTTTTTATGTCCTGCTCATATCGTCTCTGCCGGCAGTTTGGGACAGTCCCTAACTGCCGGCTCGGGAACGACAAAGCGCTAGTTCACCTCGACAGGTTTGGCGCCGGGATAGCGCCCCTCAAAGTCTAAGCGGTACTTATTGTCATTGGTGCCCGCCACGTTGTCGCGTGACAGCGGCGCCACGATCTCATTCTTGTGATCCGCAGGCTTGGTGTATTTCAGGCTGATCTCCCAGGCATCACAGATTGCGTCAATGCGGTGATCCAGGTCGTCATACAGGGCAACGATGTCTTTCCAGGAACTGTAGTTCTTAGAGCTCGTCGGGACGTCCAGGTCCTCGACGATGTCGTAATACTGCTCGATGGTGTCCTCTGTGCGCTCGGCGACGTCGGCGAGATTTTGACGGGTGGTGCGATCTTCTTCCAGATAGCTGCCGTTGAAGTTCTGCGCGCAGCCACGGACGTAGTTGTCGAGGTCTTCGAGCAAGTCGTAGTATTCGCTCAGTCGGCGGTAGAGGTTCTGCTCGGAGAGCGTTGCTTCGCCGCCATCCTCGTCGTCATCGTCATCATCGTCGTACAGGCTGTTGGGATCGCCGAGAGGCTTTAGGTCATCGTCGTCGACGTCATGGTGCAGCTTAGCTACCTCGGCAGTCGTCTGCGTGGCGGCGTTGTCGAAAGGCTTGATCACAAAGAAAACGACCAGGGCGATGATGATTGCCACCAGCACAACGATAACGGCGATAAGCGGCCCGGTGCCGCTCTTTTTGGGGGCGGGGGTCTGTGGCGAAGCGGGCGCGTATGCGGGAGCCGGCTCCTGTTGGGACGAGCCGCTCGCGACGGGTATGCGCTGCGTGGTCTCGACGGCCGCGGGGCCTGCGGCGGGGTCGGGGCGATAGGCGAGGGGGTCGTCCGCCTTGGCTTGCGGCGTATCGAGGGAACCGGTCTGCTCGAAAGCGGGCTGGCTATCGCTCGCGGCTGTTTGCTCAACGGGTGCACCGCACGAGGTGCAGAACTTGGCATTATCTGCAAGAAGCTTGCCGCACGAGGCGCAATACCGAGACATTGCCACTCCTTTCGCCACATTTCAATGCAATACGACGATTATACCCAGCACCCCAAATTCCCCTTCATAAGTTGCGGTGAAATAGGGACTGTTTGGCGGTTTCAGAGCTTCAATCAGTCCCTATTTCACCGCAACTTTGGAAAGGCGCCTTTGGTCATTGGGGACGTTCTTAAACGACCAGTCATTCAAGAACGTCCCCAATGACTAGGTGGGGTTTGGGACGCGCCTGCCCCTGGGGTATCATGGCTTGGTTGCTATAACTCGCATTTACGCGCCTTGTAGAAAGGGGCTGCGCCCATGGCTTTTGAGCCCGCTCAACATAGCTTCATTACGCTCGAGGGTGTCGATGGCGCCGGTAAATCTACGCAGGCGCGCCTGCTTGCCCGTGCGCTCGACCTTGCCGGCTACCAGGTTGTGACCCTGCGTGAGCCGGGCGGTACCGCCATCAGCGAAAAGATCCGTGCTCTGCTGCTCGACCCCGCCAATACGGCGATGGGCGACACCTGCGAGTTGTTGCTCTACGAGGCGGCACGCGCTCAGTTGGTGCACGAGGTCATCGCGCCCGCCCTTGCTGCCGGCAAGGTTGTCCTGTGCGACCGCTTCTACGATTCCACGACCTGCTACCAGGCGTTTGCCGATGGCCTCGATCGCCAGATAGTGCGCGACGCCAACAACCTGGCCGTCGCGGGTACGCACCCGGCGCTCACACTCGTCTATCACATCACGCCCGAGCAGGCGGCGCTGCGCATGGCCGACCGCGGTGCGGCAGATCGCATGGAGGCTAAGGGCATGGCCTTCCAAGAGCGTGTCTACCAGGGTTTTTGCGCAATTGCCGCCGAGGAGCCAAACCGCGTAAAGCTCATCGACGCGACCGCGTCCATCGAGGAAGTCTTTGCGAAGACGGTCGAGCAGGTTCGCGCGTACGGTCTCGACATTCCGCAAGACGCCGTCGCCGCCGCACTTGCCAAGGAGGCCGAGTAACGTGGCCCCCGCTCAGACAAGCCTGCTGGCCAAGCTCGACACCCAAGAGCGCGTGCGCGACTTTTTGACCAACGCCGTCGCCAGCGGCCGCGCATCGCACGCCTACCTGTTTTTGGGCGCTCCCGGCGCCGGCAAGCTCGATGCCGCATGGGCGCTCGCCCAGGCCTTCCTGTGCGAGCAGGACGGCTGCGGCGCATGCGACAGCTGCGTGCGCGTTGCGCGGCACACGCATCCCGACGTGCACTATTACACGCCCGAGAGCGCCACGGGCTACCTCATTGCCCAGACCCGCGAGCTGCTCGACGACGTGCCTCTGGCGCCCATCCGTGCCAAGGCCAAGGTCTACATCATCGACCGTGCCGAGCAGCTGCGCGCTAACACCGCCAACGCACTGCTCAAAACACTCGAGGAGCCGCCCGAGGGCGTTATGTTCATCTTGTTGGGCACCTCGGCAGACGTGATGCTGCCCACCATCGTGAGCCGCTGCCAGTGCGTGCCGTTTCGACTGGTGTCGCCCGCCGTCGCCGCGCAGGCCGTGAGCCGCGCCACCGGTCAGGACCCTGCGCGTTGCCGCATGGCCGTCGCCGTAGCGGGAAGCCCCACGCGTGGCATCGAGTTCCTCAAGAGCGCCGAGCGCCAGGACGCCCGCCGTCAGATGGTTCGCGCCATCGATTCGCTTATCGCCGCCGACGAGGCCGACGTGCTCAGCCGCGCCAAGTCACTCATCGTCGCCGTTAAGGCGCCGCTCGCCGAGGTCAAGTCCACGCAGGAAAAGGTGCTCGAGCAAAACGCCGATTACCTGTCGCGTGGAGCATTGAAGCAGCTTGAGGACCGCAACAAGCGTGAACTCAACGCGCGCGAGCGTTCGGGTATCATGGAAGCGCTGGCGAGCGCGCGGACGCTCATGCGCGACGTGCTGCTGACGCTTCAGGACGAGGCAGCCGACGTGGTGAACGAAGACGCGTGCGACACGATCGGGCGGCTTGCCGCCGCGACCAATGTTGCGGGTGCCACACGGGCGCTCGAGGCAGTCGCGACCGCCGAGCGCAACATCGCCAGAAACGTTACTCCCCAGCTGGCCATCGAGGTCATGCTGTTCGATATCAGGAAGGCACTGAAATGCCGTTAGTCGTACCCGTTAAGTTTACCTACGCCTCGCGCGACCTGTGGTTCGACCCGCAGGATCTGGATATCCTCGAGGCCGATTATGCCATTTGTTCCACCGAGCGCGGAACCGAGATCGGCCTGGTCACGGCCGATCCCTTCGAGGTGCCGCAAGACGAGATCGGTCAGCCGCTCAAGCCCGTGCTGCGCGTGGCGAGCGACATCGACCTGCAGCTTGCCGACGACCTGGCCATCCAGGGCGACGAAGCCATGGTCGACTTCCGCCGTCTGGTCAAAGAG
>DXLT01000160.1:0-3468 GCA_019414555.1 Collinsella sp. | reverse complement strand
GCCCTGGCCGATGCGCTCGAGGCACAGAAGCCCGTGCTGCCCGACGGCTCGCCGATGACGGTCGAGCGTCTACAGCTCATGGGCAGCGACTTTGGCATGAAGCCGAGCTTTGAGCGCATGCATTGGATTATCGATCACGCTTTTGTTGACGGCGACGGCACGCTGACCTGCGGCTCCTCGGTATCCGACAGCTTTTTGATGCGCGCCTTCGAGCGCACCAACACGCGCACGAATCCGCTGTACTGGACGCTGCAGGAGTTCATATACGCCGACGGCGACACTATGCCCATTGGCTGGGCCGCGGCTGAAGAGAAGGCGCACCGCGCCGAGTTCGACACGCTCGCACGCCCGCTCATGTTTACCGGCGAGGCCATGTTCCCGTGGATGTTTGAGCAGATGCCCGAGCTTAAGCCGTTTAAGCCCGCCATGGACCTGCTGATGGAAGACACCAGCTGGGACAAGATCTACGACCCGCAGCGCCTGGCCTGCAACGAAGTTCCGCTCCAGGCCGCGGTGTATTTCGACGACATGTACGTGGATTCGGGCCTGCAGCTCGATACGCTCAGCCGCGTGGGCAACTCGCATGCCTGGGTGACCAACGAGTTCGAGCACGACGGCCTGCACGGCGGCGTGGTGTTCAAGCACCTCTTCGACGAAGCACTCAACCGCGGAGACCTGCGCCGGATCTTCTAACAAAGGAGTGTCCCCACCTGCCGGCACAAAAGGAACGTCCCCAAGTGCCGGCACGAGAAAGACAGCGCTGCGGGAAACGATCCGCAGTGCTGTCTTTCTTTATGCAAATACGATCAAGTTATCCCTGTGTATCGCCGGCTTCTCGGCCAGGTTAGCGAGCAGGCGGTTGCTGGCGATCTGGTCCTGGCGGCGACCGGCAGCAAGTTCCAGCACGTCCGAATCGGCCTCGGCGATACCGCGGGCGACGACCATACCGCTCGGATCGCACACATCGAGCACATCGCCCTCGGCAAACTGGCCATCGACCTCGCGAATACCCACCGCAAGCAAGGAAGAGCCACGGCTAACCAGCGCCTTCGCAGCACCATCATCGACCGTCACCGAGCCATGCGCCTTGTCGCCCAGTGCGATCCACAGCTTGCGGGGTGCGATGTCCAGACGCTCCGCCGGCGGATCGAACAGCGTGCCCACGCTCTCGCCGCGGGCGAGGCGCACGAGCGCATCGGGCTCCTCGCCCGAGCAAATCACGCTCTGAATGCCCGCCGTCATCAGGATGCGGCTCGCGCGGATCTTGGTAATCATGCCGCCCGTTCCCACCGATGTGGAAGAATCGCCCGCCGAGGCAATAATCTTGGCATCGATCTTATGCACGACAGGAACAAACTCGGCCGTGGGGTCCTCATGCGGATTGGCAGTATAGAGACCATCGATGTCCGAGAGCGTCACGCACAGATCGGCAGAAACCAGGCAGCTCACAAGCGCCGCCAGTGTGTCGTTGTCGCCAAACTTAATCTCATCGACGGTAACGGTATCGTTCTCGTTGACGACCGGCACCACGCCAAGCTCCACGAGGCGCAGCAGGGCGTCGCGCGCATGCAGGTAGGACGTGCGGCGGGCCGTGTCGTGGCGCGTGAGCAGTACGAGCGAGGTGAGCAGGTCGCGCGCATGGAACTCCTCGTCGTAGGCCGACGAGATGATGCACTGACCGGCCGAGGCGCAAGCCTGTAAGCTCGGCAGGTCACCGACCGGCTTGCGTTCGAAGCCCAGCACGGGATAGCCACAGGCGATAGCGCCCGAGCTCACCACGACCAGACGCCAGCCGAGCTTGCGCAGCGCTGCGGCCTGATCGGCAAGTCCGCCGATAAAGGCGCGGTTGACCTTGCCATCGGCACCCACCACCGTGGACGAACCGATCTTTACCACCATCGTTTTATAAGAAGTCGTCATACGTCAAACCAATCAACTGTTCAGCGAACGGCCGAGCTGGCGGCCAAGGGAGCGTGACTCGCCCCTACCGCCCAAGGAATTAGTGAGCCCAGGGAAAAGCAGAGGCCGCGGCCATGTTCTTGCGTACGAGCTCGTCGCGCACCTGAGCCAGGCCCTGCTCCATGCCCACCACATAGGTCTGCGGGTACAGGAAGCGCTTGAAAGCTGCGTCCAGATGATCGAGCGCCCAAGCACAGCGCTCGCGCGCGTCCTCGATGCTCTCACGCGGAGCCACCGCACTGCCATCGCGCACGATCGGCACCAGCAGCTCGCGATACTCAAGCTCCGACACATCGGTTACCAGGGCGGCATCGTTCACGGCCACGAGGGTATTGCCGCGCGCGGCGCCCTCCCCCGCCAGATGGTCCTCGTCGTAGATCATGTCGCAGACCGGGCCGCCAAAGCCGTCGTAATAACGGCGCACGCGTTGCACGCCCGGGATCGTGCGCTTGTAGGGCTGCTCGGAGAGCTTGACCACCGGCGTCCATGGATCTGCCTCGCTCGCACGGCGGGCGGAAAGCTTGTACACGCCGCCCAGCGCCGGCTGGTCATAGCAGGTCGCGAGCTTGGTACCCACGCCAAAGCTGTCGATGGGCGCGCCCTGGTCGAGCAGCGACTGAATCGTGTACTCATCCAGATCGTTAGAAACCGAGATCCCCACATAGGGCAGGCCCTCGGCATCAAAACGACCGCGCACATACTTGGAGAGCTTGGCGAGGTCGCCGGAGTCGATGCGAATAGCCGATAGACGCTCGCCCACCGCCTCCATCTCCTTGGCAACCGTAATGGCATGCTCGCAGCCCTCGCGCACGTCATAGGTGTCGATGAGCAGCGTACAGTTCTTGGGGCTCGACTTGGCAAAGGCACGGAAGGCCTCGAGCTCGGAATCGAAGCTCATCACCCAGCTGTGCGCATGTGTGCCAAAGACGGGAATACCGTAGCGGCGGCCGGCGAGCACATTGGACGTAGAGGAGCAGCCGGCAACGTAGCTCGCGCGCGCAACGGCCAGGCCGCCATCGGGACCCTGGGCTCGGCGCAGGCCAAACTCCGCCACGGGGCGACCGTCGGCGGCGAGCACCACGCGCGCCGTCTTGGTGGCGACAAGCGTCTGGAACCCGACGATGTTGAGCAGCGCCGTCTCGAGCAGCTGGCACTCCAGCGCGGGGCCGGTGACGCGCACCATGGGCTCGCGCGGAAAGACGAGCTCGCCCTCGGGCACGGCGTCGATGTTTACATGCGCACGAAAATCGCGCAGGTAGTCGAGGAATCCAGGCTTGAACATCGCGCCGCCGGCAGGGGCCTGGAGCGAGGCGAGGTAGTCGATGTCCTCGGGCGTAAAGCGCAGATTCTCGACCAGCTCGGGCAGTTCGGCGGTGCCGCACATGACGGCATAGGCGCTGCCAAAAGGATGGTCGCGGTAAAACGCGGTAAAACAACCCTGCTCATTGGCCTTGCCGCTCTCCCACAGGCCCTGGGCCATAGTGAGCTCGTACAGATCGGTGAGCATTG
>DXLT01000016.1:0-11471 GCA_019414555.1 Collinsella sp. | reverse complement strand
GAGCGGGGGCTCCTGTCGTTTCCGTGCCCCTGGATTGGGTCATAGTGTCTGACTTTTGCTCTACCTGCGGTGTTGGCGGGGTAGCTAATTTAGGATGGGGCTCTTTTGGCTGCCCGCAAAGTAGTCATTGGGAACGTTCTTGTTTGACTAGTCGTTTAAGAACGTCCCCAACGACTACCCGGGGGAGTTGCCTTCCCTCGTGGCGGTCTTCTAGCAGAAAAACCAAGTGAGTAGACTTTTTGCAGGAAGCCAAGCACGCCCCAAAACGCCACGGCTCTGACCTGCGGTTTTATTGAGCATTTGTCGCGATGTGCTTGGCAGGTTCAAAATAGTCTACTCACTTGTATCTAAGACGCACCAGATTGGCAAAAACCGCCGCGAAAGGGCCCCTGGTCCCTTCGCGGCGGTCATACGCCTCTGATTTTGCGACGATTTTGCCCGCTTGTTACTCGCTGTAACGGGTGGCGATGGCAGCTTGTACCATGCCGGTGCTCATGAGATAGGTCACCAGGAAGTAGCCACCGTATGCTGCCAGGAAGATTGCACAGGTGAGGCCCACGGTGCCGCCGATGCTCATATTTCCGAAAATGCTCACCAGCTCGATGATCACCTTAAGTGCCACAAAGGAGTGCGCCAGGCCCACTGCCAGCGGGAACAGGAAGAATACCGCTTGCTGCGCCATCACCGAATGGCAAATCTTGCGGTCCTCACAGCCGATCTGTGCCAGCACACGATAGCTGCGGCTGCCGTCGGCCACGTTGGAGAGTTGCTGGATCGACAGAATCGCCGCGCATGCAACGACCAATACAAAGCCGATGTAGATGGCTAGGTAGCTAATAAGACCGTTCATTTGCGCTGCTTGCGTGTACATCTCGGAGCGTGTGATGAAGGTTCCCCACGACCCCGACTCCTTGCCGTCAACGAGCAGATTGTCGAGCACAGTGTATTTAATGCTCTCGTCTGCCTCGGTCGTATCCATCCCCTGTTTGTAGTTAACGAGCAGGCTACTGGAATACGGCTGCAGATTAAGTTGGGACAACAGCTCGTCGGCAACGACGACGGTACCCGGATTACTGCCCATCGCCGAGTTGGCGATGGCCGCCGTATCTTCGTCCGACTTATCGGTTGCGGGCTTGAGCGTATGCCCGCCCAAGGTAAGGGCATGGCCGCCAGCCATATACTTGGTGTACAGGTCGACCAGCTCGCCGCCCATATCACACGTGAGCAGATACTGGTCGTGACCGATGTGCACCGGCTCCTCGCCCATCATCTGACGCAGTTTGTTGTACTGGCTCGCCGGCGTCACAAACAGACCCATCGCATCGGCATTGCTACCCCCGAACGCCTTGGGAAGCTTTTCGCCCATGGCCTTGCACATTTCACTTGGAGTCACCGAAGGATCCGAGCCGCCAAGCGGGTAGCTCAGATACGAATCGATCTGCACATGCTCACCGGCAACATCGGCGATATTGACCTTCTTGCCGGTCTCGTCGTTGTTGTCCGCCGACTTGCGCTCGCCATGCCATGCAGCGTACAAATCGACCGTTGCATCGGCCAGCACCATGCGATCGGCCTCAGACGGATTGACATACTCCTTGTAGTAATCGAGCGTTTCGGGCGTGTAATAGACATACGTCTGAGACACGTCTACAGGGTTATAGCGCCCCAGGTTTTCGTTCATCACGTTGGCAATCGACATACCGCACGTCACCGAGGTGATGGCCAAAAACAGGAGCATCGCGATGACGCCCATCGAAAAGCACACCGTGTTGACCTTGGCCGCAAGCTGGCGCACGGTAAACATGTTGAGGCCGCGCCAATACACGCCGCGCAGGCTCTGCAGCAGCTTGATGAGCATGCCCGAGAGTCCCCAGAACAGGGCAAAGGTGCCCACGGTAACCATAGCGGTCGTAATACCAAACTGGTTCATGGCCTCTTGCAGCTTGCTGTCCGTCGCGGTTAGCGGGAACCCATCACGTAGCAGACGGTAATAGGCCACGCCCACAAGCGCCACGCCCACGGCAAAGATGGCAATCGCTATCCAGGGGTTGCGTGTCTTGATGCTCTCGTTGCGACGCTCGGCACCCATAAGCTCGATGAGTTTGGTGCGACGCACGGCGCGAAGGTTCAGCAGTAGCGTGAGCACAAACATTACGAGCATGCAGACAAGGGTCAGATTGAACGCATGCATCGAGAAAAAGAAGTGGAAATTGGCGATCTGTGTCTTAAAGAGCGAGGCCGTAAAGAACGTCATGAGCTGGGAGAGTCCCACACCCAGCACAATGCCGGCGACAAAGGCCACCACCGAGACAATCACCGTCTCGAGCGCCATGATAGTGGCGACGCGCCCGCGCCCCATGCCGAGCACCTGGTACAGGCCAAACTCCTTCTTGCGGCGTTTCATGATGAAGTTATTGGCATACACCATTAAAAAGGCCATGACACCGGCCAAAAAGTACGTCAGGTCGCCGAGCATGCTGCCCATAACCTGCGCCAAGCCCTCTTCATCGATTCCGGCGATGTCGACCTGCATCGAGATGGTGTTAAAAGCATAGAAGACCGTGACGCCCAGGGTGAGCGTCAAAAGGTAGACGAGGTAGTCGCGGCCGGCGCGGCGGACGTTGCCCCAAGCGAGTTTACAGAGCATCGGAGCCCTCACCGCCCATCATGGCAACGACCTCCATAATGCGGTCGAAGAACTCTCGGCGGTCGGTGTCGCCGCGGCGCAGCTCGGTGAAGATCTTGCCGTCGCGAATAAACAGCACACGGCTCGTGTAACTGGCGGCAAAGCTGTCGTGCGTGACCATGAGCACGGTGGCACGTAGGCGGCGGTTAAGGGCCTCTAGGCTCTCGAGCAGCAGGCGAGCGCTCTTGGAATCGAGGGCGCCGGTGGGCTCGTCGGCCATAATCATGGTGGGGTCGGTGACGAGCGCGCGAGCCGCGGCAACGCGCTGCTGCTGACCGCCGGACATCTGGTAGGGATACTTGTCGAGCACCTGACTGATGGACAGGCGCGCTGCCACATCCTGCACGCGGGTCGAGATCTCCGCCGAGTTCATGCGGGCGATGGTGAGCGGCAGGGCGATGTTCTCGCGTGCTGTGAGCGTATCGAGCAGGTTGGAGTCCTGGAAGATAAAGCCGAGCTCCTCGCGGCGGAACTGCGAGAGCTTGGCCTGCTTCATGCGCGTAACGTCCTGCCCGTTGATGCGGATGGTGCCGCTCGTGGCGCTATCGATGGTCGAGACGCAGTTGAGCAACGTCGACTTGCCCGAGCCCGAGGCGCCCATGATGCCAACAAATTCGCCGCGGTTGACGGTAAAGCTGACGTCGTTGAGCGCGCGGGTCACGTTGCCCAGCGCTCCGTATACCTTTTCGAGATGCGCGACCTCCAGTACCGGGGTCGCCATGTGCGTGGTTTGCATACCGAGTCCTTTCTTGCGATTAGTCTACGGCATCTATAGTCGCAAGAAGCCGAGTCGGCTACCATCGATATGGCTTACGCTTGCCTTACCGTTGTGTAAGGTAGGGGTAGCTAGCCTGCCACGTGTTGATGTTGAGAGAGGACTCCTGTTGAAGACTGTTCATGTTGCCGCTGGGATCATTCGCAAGGATGGATCTGACGAGCTGCTTGCCGTGCAGCGCGGCTATGGCGACATGCAGGGACTTTGGGAGTTCCCCGGCGGCAAGCTCATGCGCGGCGAGACGCCCGAGGACGCCGTACGCCGCGAACTCATGGAGGAGCTGCAGGTCAAAGTCATCAACCTGCGTGATTTCTACACCGTTGAGTATGACTACCCCGATTTCCATCTCTCGATGGAGTGCTACTACTGCTCGCTGGCTAAAGAGTCCGACGAGCCCCAGAAGCACGACCGCCAGCTCGATATCCGCTGGATTCCGCGCACTTCGCTTGCCACGGTGGAATGGATGCCCGCCGATAAGGGGCTTATCGATGCTCTGATTGAGTTGAAGGAAGATCGGCTTGAGGCCAACGGCACTGCCAACGACGCCGAGGCCACCACGACCGACGAGCCCGCCACCAAACCCAAGCGCGCACCGAAGCGCCGCAGCAAAAAGCGTCCCAAGCCTGGCCTGCTGGACGGCATCGACACCTCGGACCTTTCCGCCGACGAACGTGAACTCGTGCGCCGTCGCGCCGCTATAAAAAAGTCCATGAAGGGCAACAAGCGCGCCAACACCAAGCCCGAGCTGCTCGTTCGCCAGCGCCTGCGCGCCGCAGGCCTTACGGGATACCGTCTGGAATGGAAGGTGCCCGGAAAGCCCGACATCGCCTTCCCCGGGCGCAAAATCGCCATCTTCGTCAACGGCTGCTTTTGGCACCGCTGCCCCAAGTGCAACCCCAGCCAGCCCAAGCGCAACGTTGAGTTTTGGGAGGCAAAGTTCCGTCGCAACGTCGAGCGCGACCGTGCTGCTGTGGCAGCGCTCACTCAAATGGGCTGGACGCCCATAACCATCTGGGAATGCGAACTCAAGAAAGACCGCATCGATGCCACCATGGAAAAGGTCATCGAGCAGGTGCGCGCCGCAGAGCCGCAGCGCTAACAGCGAGCATTCACACGCTCCGCACGTCCGCGCCACGTCTACGTCACAAACCTTAGAAAGCCCTTAAGCCCAAAACCTTTCAAGAGTGTTACTCAATAGCCTTGACCTGCGGTTTCATCGTAACACCAAACCAGGTTAAGCCTTTCTTTAGCGCTTCTTTGCAGCAACCGCGGCATAATACTGCCAGCGCACGGGACCTAGCAGCACACCCCGTGCGCAATCTTTTGGTGGACATCGAGGAGGCCGCATAAGCATGCATTCTTCCAACGGCGCAGCACAGCAGCCATCCCTAAATCATGCAAACCTTTTCTCCTTCCCCCCGACACAGAGAAACGGCCTCCTCGACTCCCCCACCACAAAAGCCAAACGCTCAACCGACCAGAGCCACAACTTGCGAGCATCGTTCGAAAGGCTCCAAGTATCCCTAGACAAGGCGTTCCCCGAACAGGCAAGAGCAATCTAAGCCCATCGCGCTTTATACTGATGCCATGCGAAACATGGATCACATAGAATTGCACCGCGGAGGACGCGAGGAAGCGTTTCCCGAGACCGCCGAAGACTGGCCCTATATTGCCGAACGCGCAGAATTCGCTCGCTATCCGGGCAATTCCGTCCCCTGGCACTGGCATTCCGAAGTTGAGCTTTTCTACATGGAGCAGGGAGCGATTGACTATCGAACGCGCGCGGCTCATGAGCACGTACGCTTTGAGGAAGGGTCCGCCGGCTTTATCAACGGCGGCGTTTTGCACAGCACGCTGCAATCACCCAATTCGGCACCAGCCATTCAAATGTTGCATATCTTTCAGCCGTCGATGCTCGGCGATCCCGCGGGACGCCTTCAAAAGCGCTATATCAATCCTTTGCTGCAATGTCGAGGCGTCGATGTGCTCAAATGGTCGCCCACCAACCCCGACGATATGCCCTTTATCGATTTGCTAAAGAGTTCCTTTAACCACGACCTTCAACGGCCGCAGAACGAGATGGCGCTTCGGAATAGCTTGTCAGAGCTCTGGATTCAGATTTACGCCAAGGCCGAACCGCTCTTTTCCTCCGACAACGCCTCTTGGATGACCAACCGCGACGTACAGTTCAAGGCAATCCTGGACTATATCCGCGCAAACTATGCAGCCGCTATAGATGTGCCCCAGATGGCATCTGCAGCCGGCGTAAGCGAAAGAGAGTGTTACCGCATTATCGAAGCTTGCGCAGGAACGACCCCGGCGGCATATCTGCGCGCATACCGCGTAAACCGTGCTTGCGAACTTTTGGCACACACCACGCGAACGGTCCAGACAGTCGCGCGCCAATGCGGCTTTGCGACAGCAAGCCATCTTGGCCAGGTATTTAAAGAACAAATGGGATGCACTCCTTCAAGCTATCGAGCAGCGAGGCAGAATCTCGATAGCACCAGGCAGAAATCCCGCTAGCCCTTCTTCTGTCACTGCATCAAACTTGCAGGCAAACAACAGAGAGGAGCAATCATATGAAGCACTTTGACCATATCGTATTTGACGTTGATGGGACATTGGCAGATACAGAAGAAAGCGTTCTGTCATCGCTTGTCCAGATTGTCCAAGAAGAGACCAGCAAAACGCTCCCCCGACACGAGCTTGATTTTGCCCTCGGCATACCCGGCAAGGATGCCCTTGAGAAACTTGGGATCTACTCGCAGGCAACGCTGGATCGCTGGTGCCAAGTTGCCGCCAGCTTTAAAAGCACCATCAGCGTGTTTCCAGGTTTGCTTGAAGTCATCGCAACACTCGCCGATAGCGGCTGCAAACTTGGCATCGTCTCCTCACGTGCGCGCGACGAATACACAGACGAAATTGCACCCCTTGGCTTCGATAAGTATTTTGAGCACATCATCCTTGTCGAAGACACAACCGAACATAAACCCGCACCCGCACCCATGCTCGAATATCTCCGACGTGCGGGCGCGAATCCTGGCAACGTCGTCTACGTTGGCGACACCGTCTACGACGAACAATGCGCAACTTCAGCAGGGGTCAGTTTTGCCCGAGCAGCATGGGGATCACACCAAGATATCCCAAACGCCACCTACAACCTCAAAACCCCCAACGACCTACTAACCCTAACAACCAAATAACCCACGCGTCCCACCCATTCAGCCCCAACGCCACAAGGGCGATTGAGCAGGACGGTTTGGGCGGGTCCCGTACTTAGTTTCCAAAATCATTCCGCAGCGCGAAGGCCCCCGTTGTCAACGCTTCGAAGAAGCGAGACAACGGGGGCCTTCATGCGCGAGGACGTTTTGGAAACTAAGTACGGGACCCGCCCAAACCGTCCGGTGGGATCAGAGTACCCTTGTTGTTACTCTGCTTTGCCCACGGAGTTGAGGTTGGTCATGCGGATCTTAACCAGCTCGGTGATCTCACGCATGCCCTCCTTGGCCGGCTTCTTGGGATCGAAGCAGGCAGGGTTCTCGGCCATGTAGGCCATGAAGCCCTTGGTGTAGGCCTGACGCAGCTCGGTGGCGTAGTTGACCTTGCAGATGCCGTTCTTCACGGCCTCGGCGACCTGCTCATCGGGCACACCGGAAGTGCCGTGCAGAACCAGCGGCACGTCGACGGCGTCGCGGATGGCCTTGACCACGGACTGCTCGATGTGAGGATCGCTCGTGTACACGCCGTGGCTGGTGCCAACGCCAATGGCCAGCGAGGTGCAGCCGGTGCGCTCGACGAACTCCTTGGCCTCGGCCGGATCGGTGTAGGGGCTCTCGCCCTCAACCGCGGGACCGTCGTCCTCCTTGCCGCCAACCTTGCCAAGCTCGGCCTCGACGGGCACACCCATGGCGCGGCCAGCGTCGGCGACGGACTTGGTCAGGGCGATGTTGTCCTCGAAGGACTCGTGCGAACCGTCGATCATGACAGAGGTGTAGCCAGTGCGGAAAGCCTGCATGCAGCGGTCATAGCCATCGCCATGATCGAGGTGCAGGGCGACGGGCACGGAAGCGCGCTCGGCGGCAGCCTTGACCATGCCGTAGAAGTAGTCCAGACCAGCGGTCTTGATGGTGCCCGGGGTGGTCTGCATGATGACGGGGGACTTGGTCTCCTCGGCAGCGGCCAGAACGGCCATAACAAACTCGAGGTTCTCGACGTTGAACGCGCCGACGGCGTAGTGGCCGGCCTGAGCGTCCTTGAGCATCTTTTCGGTGGTAACAAGTGCCATGAGCGTTTGCTCCTCTCCCTCGCCCGCATCTGGACATCGGGCGTACGTGTCCGCAAGGCGTTTTACCTTGCGTTTTGCTGCTTCCATTGTATGAAATTCAGCGGCTTTGCATGTGCGAGATATTGAGCCCATGCAGGTCAATACAGTCGTTTTTGAAAAGTAAACGGAAGGAATTGGAGCCGAGTGGGCGTATTCGATATTGAATTTTGGGCGTTCAGCGTCTTTCTTTTATAGAAAAGATAAGTAATCGAAAGGCGTTTTCTTACTCAAAAAGAAAATGAACGAAAATAGACTCAACACAATTCCTACAAATTTAGCCGAGAATGGAGCAGCTATGGCCCATGCGACAACCCGAGCCTTCGCCGATGAGCGTCGTGCCGCCATCATGGAGATGCTCGAGCATAACGCCTCGGTGCAGGTGGCAGAAATCGCCCAGACCTTTGGCGTATCCTCTGTCACCGCTCGCGCCGACCTGGACTCACTCGCCGAGTCCGGCAAGTTGCGCCGCACGCATGGTGGCGCCGTGTCTCTCCAGAAGCGACTGACCGTATCCACCCAGGATCGCCGCATCAACGTCAATGTCGCCGCCAAGCAGGCCATCGCGCAAAGCGCCATCGAGCTCGTCGGCAATGGCGACACGCTGCTTGTCGACTCGGGCACCACGGCGCTCGAGTTCGTCCGGCTCCTCGATCAGCGCGACGGCATCACCGTCATCACGGCCGACATTACCATCGCCGATTATATCGACGAGAGCATGCCCTCGGTCGATGTCGTCATGCTGGGTGGGGCACTGCGCAAAGGTCATCGCTATCTGTACGGTCCACTTACCATGCAGGCGCTCCAAATGGTCCACGCCGATCTGGCCGTCATGTGCCCCGGCGCTTTTGTCCCCCGCTGCGGCTTTACGACCGACTTTCCCCAAATGGCCGAGACCAAAACGGCTATGATCGCCGCAGCCCATCAAAGCGTCGCCCTCATGGACGCCAGCAAGGTTAACGGACGCGGCATGTACCGCTTTGCCGAGCTGGCAGATGTCGACACCATCGTGATGGACCGTGACCCCGATCATGCCGTTGCCACCTCAATCGCCGAGATCGTCGACGACGCCCGCCCAAATCTCCTCATCGCTGGCGCTTAAACAAAAACCACCACAAAGGTGCCTGTCCCCTTTGTGGTGGTTGAGCGTTAAAAGCGAAATATCGCTACTTGGAAAGCTCGTCGGCGAGGGCCTCGATCTGAGCGCGCGAGGCGTCGTTGAGCGACCCCAGCACAGTCACCTTGTTCTGCGCCAGGGTGATGTCCTTCATACCCTCGAGCTCCTTAGTCATAACCTTGGCAGCGGTGGGCGCCCAGGAGCCGGCCTCGACGAGCGCCACGGTGCGGTTCTGGTAGGCATGCTCGGCGAGCGTGTGGATAAAGGTGCTCATGAACGGGAAGATCTCGCCCTGATAGGTGATAGAGGCGAGCACCAGACGGTCATAGCGGAACGCATCCTCAACAGCCTCGGCCATATCGTCGCGAGCCAGGTCAAAGACGGAAACCTTCTGGCCGCGGGCCTCGAGCGCAGATGCGAGCTCTTCAACGGCAGCCTTCAGATGCCCATACACACTCGCATAGGCAATCGTGATGCCCTCGTCCTCGGGCTGATAGCTCGACCAGGTGTTGTAGGTGTCGAGGTAATAGCCCAGGTTCTCGGTCAGCACGGGGCCGTGAAGCGGGCAAATGATCTGGATGTCCAGATTGGCGGCCTTCTTGAGCACGGCCTGCACAAACTTGCCGAACTTGCCCACGATGCCAAAGTAGTAACGGCGCGCTTCGCAAGCCCAGCCCTCGGGATCCTCGATGTCGTTGGCGCCAAACTTGCCAAAGCCGTCGGCACTAAAGAGCACCTTGTCGGTGGCCTCGTAGGAGAACAACACCTCGGGCCAGTGAACATTGGGGGCACCGACAAACGTCAGGCTGTGACCGCCCAGATCGAGCACGTCGCCATCTTTGACGACCATCTTACGCTCGGGGAAGTCGGTGCCAAAGTAGTTGACCATCATGCGGAAAGCACCCATGCTAGCCACAATCTGCGCCTGGGGATAGCGCTCCATAAAGGCGGCGATACCGGCGGAGTGATCGGGCTCCATGTGATGGACGACCAGGTAGTCGGGCGTACGGCCATCGAGCGCGGCCTCGAGGTTGCCGAGCCATTCGTCGACAAAGCCAGCGTCAACCGAATCGGCGACAGCGATTTTATCGCCCAAGATAACATAGCTGTTGTATGCCATGCCGTTCTCGGACACGTCGTACTGGCCCTCGAACAGGTCAATGTCGTGATCGTCGACACCGATGTAGCGGATATCCTTGGTGATCTCCATCAGGCAAAGCCTCCTAGATAGACAAAAGAACCCGTCTATCATAACACTCGCCTTTAGAGCCACAGCTATCTACCGGCATCCTTATCGATTGTTATTGATGCGGAATATACCGCTTTTGACCTGCAAAAACTATGCGCGAGGCTCTGCCGTGCTATGTCGAACGATGAGCTGACCGGGGATGCGAATGGCGACGGTTTTGTCCGTTGCCCCCGCCTTGGGAACCGCGTGCTCGAATACCTCGCGCCCACGCTGATGCAAATCGAATCGAACGGTCGTGAGCTCGTTATGCGCGACAAAGTCGTCGAGCGAGTCATCGACGCCCACCACGCTCACGTCCTCGGGCACGCGCAAGCCGCTATCGCGCAGCGCTGCAATGACGCCATTTGCCATCTGATCGTTTGCCGCATAGATCGCCGTCATGGTGCGATCGTGTTCGGCCAGGTACCTACCGGCCTCGTAACCGCTGTTGGCAGACCAGTCGCCCTCAAGCGGCTCTACCGGCTCGATGTGCTTACGCTCGAGCGCATCCTGCCAACCGGCGCGACGGAACTGCTCGTCGACCGAAAAGGACGGGCCGCCGATATAACGAATCTGCTCGTGTCCCAGCTCAAACAGATGATCCATGAGCAACAGCGAGCAGCCGTAATGATCGGAGTCGACTGTGGTCACCCGCGGGTGCGCATACATGGTAACGATGACCGTGCCAATACCCGGCAACGGATCGAACGTCTCAAAATCGGGAGCCATACGGCTCATGCCGATAATGATGCCGTCCACGGGCAGCGCGGCCATACGACGTGTTGCCTCGGCAAGAGAGAATTCCTCGGTCTTGGACATCTCGACCAGTGTGATGGCGCAATTATGCTCGCGAGCAGCGCTGGCGATGCCGTCGATCATTGAGAGGTTGCCAAACTTGGTGACATCGTTGACGCACAGGCCGACCGAATGGTAACGGCCGTCACGCAACGAACGGCCGGCATAGCTCGGACGGAAGCCGAGCTCTTGCATAGCGGCTTGCACGCGCTGGCGCGTCTGTTCGTTAACGTTGGGCAATCCGTTGGCAACGCGCGAAACCGTCTGTTGCGAAACACCGGCAGCGCGGGCAACGTCGGCCATGGATACCGGACGCGTACCCGTATCGTTGGAAGGGCGCCTTGCCACAAAATCACCTTCGCTCTCGCAGGATCTGAATAGTGCGAATGTCGGCCCGGGCAGAAACACACCCCGCGCCGAAGTCCGCTATCGTCGGACGCATGTTAACGTACTCTACTTTTTCTATCAGCGGTTCTTTTGCTCCATATGTCCATACGGCCACACCGTTCACGGCCGAAAATCTACCGATTACCAGATTCTCAAAAA
>DXLT01000159.1:0-3503 GCA_019414555.1 Collinsella sp. | reverse complement strand
TGCTCGTTGAGCGCCTTGCGCATGCGCTCGAGTACGTGTGTATTGATGTCGCCGGGGCAGTCGCCAAAGTAGGCCGGCACACGGCCCTTGACCTGCGTGGCAAAGACGGTATGACGCTTCCAGTCCACTTCCTCGACAATCCAGCAATGGCCTGCGATGGCGATGCGCTCACCGGGCGGTGGGGGATTGACGATCGTGCCCAACTCGGCCGACTCGCTGCGAACAGTGAACTCCTCGTTTTCCTGGAACACGGCGTAGAACTTAAAGTTGTTGATGACGCGCTCGCCCGCGAGACCCACGATGAGCCCGCCACCTTCGGTGACCTGGATATGGTCGATCTTAATGAGGTGACGTAGCAGCACACGGTAATCGTCTGCCGAGATACGGTGGAAATAGCTGAGCGTGAGCACACGCTGGGCAAGTTCGGCCGGCGTGAGCTCGCCGGTGCTGGCGAGGGTCGACATAGTCTGGTGATAGAGCAGGCTGTAGGGGAGTCGATCGAGCTCGGGCGGCTCGACCCACTTTTCCTCGCGATAGAGTTGTACGAGCGCGATACCCTGCAGGAGCTTCCAGGGAATGGTTTCGGGCATCATCGTGCGCGGCTCGGGTTCTTCCTCGCGCATGACAAACCACATCTCGGGCGGAAGGTCGCGGCGTCCCGTGCGCCCCATGCGCTGCAAAAAGGAGCTGACGGTAAACGGCGCGTCAATCTGGAAGGCGCGCTCCAGGCGGCCGATATCGATACCGAGCTCCAGCGTAGAGGTGGTGACGGTTGTCTGCGCCTGCTCCTCGTCGCGCATGAGCTCCTCGGCCGTCTCGCGCAGCGATGCCGAAAGGTTGCCGTGATGGATTAGAAAGCGGTCGGGCTCGTGTCGACTTTCGCAGTAGCTGCGCAGCATGGAGCACACGGCCTCTGCCTCCTCGCGCGAGTTGGCAAAGACCAAGCACTTGCGGCCGCGGGTGTGTTCGAAGATATAGCCCATGCCGGGGTCGGCGTTGTCTGGCGCTGTGTCGGTGGGGCTGAGAAGCGCCTGCTCGGTCGCTCGTGGGATGTCGACTTCGCCCTCGGGGGCCGAGGAAGTGCGACGGTCTTTGGGAGCGTCCTTGCCCCGCGCCTGCTCGCGACGTTGACGACGTTCCGCCTGTGTGAGCTGTCCGCTGTGGCGCATGTCTTGTCCGGATGCGGGCAGCGCCGCGGGTGTCACTGCCTCAATGCGCTCGCACGCAAGCACTTCGGCCTCTTGAGGACCCATGCTCTCGAATCCTCGCTGCTGCGCCTGGGGACCCGAGTTGTAGAAGTGCTCCATGGAGATGCGCCACACGCGGCGCGGCTCCTCAAAACGGGGGATGACGCAGTTGCGTCCCGTCCCCTGCGACAGGAAGGCGCCCGTGCGCTCGGGGTCGCCGATGGTTGCCGACAGACCGATGCGGCGGGGCTGCACGCCTGCCATGCGCGAGAGCCGCTCGATAAGGCAGAGCGTCTGCCCGCCGCGGTCGCCGCGCATGAGCGAATGGACTTCGTCGATAACCACATAGCGCAGGTCGCAGAACATACGAGGGATCGCCATGTGCTTATGGATCAGGAGCGCCTCGAGTGACTCGGGCGTAATCTGCAAGATGCCGCTCGGTTTTTTGATGAGCTTAGCCTTGTGCGACTGCGAGACATCGCCATGCCAGTGCCAGACAGGGATATCGGCTTCTTCGCACAGATCGTTGAGGCGGACGAATTGGTCATTGATGAGCGCCTTGAGGGGGCCAATGTAGAGGGCGCCCACGCTTGCGGGCGGGTTCTCCCAAAACTCGGTCAGGATGGGAAAGAAGGCTGCCTCGGTTTTGCCGGAAGCCGTGGATGCCGTCAGGAGCACATTATCTTGCGTGTTAAAGATGGCATCAGCTGCCGCAACCTGGATAGAGCGCAAGCTCTCCCAATCGTGGGAGTAGATGAAGTCTTGGATAAACGGGGCGTAGCGGTCAAAGGCGTTCACGGGGCCTCCTCTCAAATACGAACCTCTTAACGCGGTGAGCAGTGGCTTGCCGCATCACTGCCTCGACGTTTGCCCAGATAAAGCCTGCCAAAATAAACCTGTCCCTTTTTGGCGGGTTAGATGGTGAATTCGGCGAAATTGCGGTCGCCGCTTGCGGTGCCGGTGTCGCCTGTTGCTGTTGCCGGCACCAGCGCGTCGCCGCCGACGCTTTGCAGTAGCTCGGCCACGTTGGCGTCGGGGTTTTGGCATAGGATGTCGAGCAGCTCGATAAAGTCACGAATGACCTCACGCGGCGTCAAGTGCGTATCGGCTCCCACGCGGCCAAACTCAATCTTGAGAAAGTCCACCAAGTCGTTCTCGGTAAGCGTGGGCGTCCAGCCAAAGTAGCCGGCATGGATCTGCATGAGTTTTTCGATGAGCACCAGCAGCTCCTCATAGGTGAGTGGCTGCAGACGAATGATGGGCGCGAGCATGTCCTTAAGGTCCTCGCGCGCAAAACGGCCCTGAGCGAGTCGGCTGCGCAGGGCCTCGTAGGAGAACACGCCGCGGCGACGGTCCTCGATGGAGGTTGGCGTGCCACCCATGATCATGCCCAGGTACTGCGCCTTGCCCTGGAGCGTGTCGTTGTACATGGTCAGGATCTTCTCGTAGTTGTACTGGCGCGTAATGGCGTTGGGAATCTTATACAGATTCACGAGCTCGTCGATGAGCACCAGCATGCCCTTGTAGCCACTGCAAACCAAAAAACGCGCGATGAGTTTGACGTAGTCGTACCAGTCATCGTCGCTGATGATGGTTGAGGACCCCAGTTCGGCGCGAGCCTCGCTCTTGGTGCGGTACTCGCCGCGAATCCATTTGGTCACGCGGCTCATAGCCTCTTCATCGCCCTCGGATACGGCCATGCGATAGCGGCGGAGCATGCGGGTGAAGTCGAAGCCGTGGACCATCTCCTCGAGCGGGGCCAGTTGGGCATTGACGACCGACTCGTCGACGTCGGCGCACGAGGCGACCCAGCGATCCAAAATAAGGTTGAGCGCACCGCCCTCGGGGCGCGTCTTGGTCGATATATTGCGGATGAGCTCGCGGTAGGTGGCAAGGCCCTGTCCCTGACCGCCCTGCAGGCGGCGCTCGGGCGACAGGTCGGCATCAGCGACGACGAATCCCTCGCCCATGGCGTGCGTGCGGATGGTCTGGAGCAAAAAGCTCTTGCCGGCGCCGTAACGACCGACCAGAAAGCGGAAGCTCGCGCCACCGTCGGCGATGAGACTCAGATCGGTGAGCAGGGCGCGGATCTCGACCTCGCGCCCTACGGTGATGTAAGGAAGGCCGATGCGCGGGACCACGCCGCCCTTGAGCGAGTTGAGAATGACGGCAGCGACGCGCTTGGGCACGCGGGGTGCTGTGGATGCGGTATCACTCATGGTCTAGGTATCCTCTCACGTCTGCTTCGTAATCCTCGATAATCTGCGGCCCTGCCGCGCTAAATTCAATTACGGTGTCGCCCACCAGGTCAAAGAA
>DXLT01000158.1:0-3513 GCA_019414555.1 Collinsella sp. | reverse complement strand
GACTTGCACCTTGGCGCCATCATTGTCCTCGACGTCCACCTTGTTGCGCGTGAGATTGGTCGTCTCTCGCAGCGCCATATCGACCCAGCTAATCTTGTCGGTTCCGGTGCATTCAAAATGGTCCTGGGCGTATACCTTGGTGCAATAGGGCTCTTTGTCGCCCGCATTGCCCGTAGTCTCAAAGCCTCGCGCGTCTTGGACGAGGCACATCGACTGCCCGGAATGCGCCTTGATTTTGTTGTCCCATTGGGTGAGATCGAGGCCCCACGTGTGGCTGCTTACGCTGTTGCCGGCGAGTACAAATCGACGCAGCAGGACGATCTTTCCGCGCACCTCGTTCAGTGTGGGGATTCGGCTCGACGTGTAGAACAGATCGGGATTATCGTGCATAACCTTGGCGAAAGCCGTCGTAACGCTTTCGTCGGTAGCCTCGTCGTTGCCTCGTGACGCAAGCATGATGAGCGTTTCTGACGGGTTTTCGTTCAAAAATGTTTTGAAGTAACCGATGACATCGGAGAGATGCATAAAGCCCCCGTCTTTTTTGAGCAGGTAGCATCTTCCATGGTCGATACCGGGGTCGCCGTTCTCGTCGTTCCTTCCGAGTCGGATATCAAAATAGCGAATGCCTTCGAGCAACTGCGTCGGGATGTAATCCTGCTGGCACTTTGCTTGTGAGGATTGGGGCTCGGTGTCGTTGTCCACGCTGCAGGTGCCCGAATCATGCGTGCCCGGGATACTCAGCTCGTCGAGGTACTTGTTGTCGTCGACGTATTTCATCCAGCATGGTCCGTCGACGTAGCTGCTATACGTGGTCCAGTCGATACTTCTAACTGTGGTATTGATCTTGCCCATGTCGTAACCGACAAGTTCTAGCTCCCACGGAATGCTCTTACTCTTATGGCAGATCTTATTGTTGTCCTGGTCTTTGCCGTCCGATTCTATTGCCAGGTACTTAATGTCTTTTTTCTCGGTTTCTTTCTCGACCGTGCGGTCTCGAATGATATAGGTTCCGTTTGATTGACGTTCGAACGCAAAAGCGCGGCTGGGCTTGTTGTCATACTCGCCGCCCCATACGTGGATGACCTTTCCATCTTTGTCCGAGTCGTCGTCGACCGACCAAATGCTGTAGCCCGTCTTTTTATGCTCTTCGAAATTGAGCAAGGTGCGGATAGCATACCAGTTTGTATCGTCATTCTTGGTCGTTACGTTCTCAAGGATGAGCTTGCTGGACGTGCCGTCGTTAAACAGGTGGCAGACGTTGCCGCGAACGTTGCCGTCTTGGTTGACGCTCGCGGTGCGAAAATAGCCCGCGGGGCGAAGGCGAATGACGAACTTGTCGAGGTTGACCGCCGATGTGGGCGTGTCTTCTGCAAATGCCGCGCGCAGGGGAATGCCCGGTACTGCGGTTTCGGGCAGGCTTGCAAGTGGCGACAACGCTGCAAGTCCAAGGCCCAACGTGAATGCTCGACGGCTGATGGCGTGGTGTTCGGTCATAACTTCTCCATTCGCAGAGTGCGGTTATGCGATAGTTTTGGTCACTATACTGCCCAGATGTTTAAAGACGCCGGTTTAATTGTCTGCGCGGCGCAATAAATCGGCGGGTGGACGCGTTGGGGTGTTTGTCGTGTTCGTACTGTTGCCACATTTGGGGCGGTTCCGGCGTCCGGCGTCCTCGCGTTCGTCGGCTACCGGCATAAGAAAGGGAGGGTCGGTTTACCGGCCCTCCCTTGGTACGAAGCGCTGGGATACCGTCGCTTGTTTACGCTGCGCCCGTGTTTCCCGCTGCTCTCGCCAGTCGCTTAGCGTTTAATCTCGATATCCTCGAGCTTAACGTCCATGGCCTCGGTCTTGGCCTTGGCGATGTCGTCGGCAAATTCCAGAGACTCCATCATGGTCTCGACGGCGTCCTTGTGCTCCTCGACATTGTCGATACGTACGTACACACTGCCGCCGTCAACGTCAGTGAAGTACTCGGTCGTCACGCCGCCCGAGTGCGTAAAGTAGGCGCTGCGCCAGGTCTTGCCGTTGTACTTAACGGGATCGCTCTCGGTCCATCCGGAGTTGGCCTTCCACTTTGCCTCGTAGTCAAACAGTTCATCGGCGTTCTTGTCAGGATCGAAGACGGGGATGAAGCGGTCGCTGGCATGCTCGCTCTCGGTGAACTTAAACTGGGCCCTGTCGGCGGTATCGCCGGCAACGTCGGTGATCTCGACGCCCTCGGGGACTTCGACCTTAAACCAAATGAAGTCGGTCCTCATATCCACGGCTGGTTTTTCTGCTCCGCCGCCACCGCCACTTCCGGTAGCGCCGCCGCTGCCACCGCAGCCCACCAGGGCAACTGCGGCAAAGAGACTGATGCAGAGGGTGAGAATCGCAAAGGCCTTCTTTTTCATGGTCGTGTCCTCCTCGATCTGTAACCGCCCACGGATTACCTGCCTTTACTGTACGCGTGGACGGCTCACTAGGGTGGGCCATGTGTCCCATTCTGGGGGCTGGAATTGCGCCGACAAGTGGCAATATGTGCGGTCGCAAAAGAGGGGAGAGCCGATGCTGTCGGCCCTCCCCGGGGTTGGGCGCCCGGTGTTTTAAAGGGGCGCGTGTACGCGGGCATTGCCCCAATAGGTTCCTTGTTTATAGATATGTCCCAGTTTGTGACGTCCGGAAGTCCCGAAAGGTGAACCATGTGTCCCATGTTTGCGGTGCCGACGCCTATCGTTCGTCATAGAAATCCGCGATGACCAGGTGCGCTGACGCTTATGTACTTATGGGCTAGACTATGCACCATTATGTGATCGATGCGGTCGGTCGGTGGTTGCCGCCCGACCGATGTATATGACTTGAAGGTGCATGCGTATGAGCCAAGAGATGATGGACAAGACCTGCCGCGGGTTTGCCGAGGCGCTGGCCGCGCGCGAGCCGGTGCCCGGCGGCGGCAGCGCGAGCGCCTTTGTGGGTGCGCTGGGCGCCTCGCTGTGCGGAATGGTTGCCCGCTACGGTGCGACCAATCCCGCGCTTGCTGATCGTGCGGATGACCTGACGCGCGCGTTTACCCAGGCTGATGAGCTGGCCCAGGAGCTTGTCGAGTTGGTTGCCGAGGACGTTCGTGCGTACGGCCAAGTGTCGGCGGCGTACGGTATTCCGCGCGATGATCCGGCTCGACCGGCTGCGATTCAGGATGCACTGCACGTGGCAGCCATGCCGCCGTACCGCATTATGGATGCGTGCGGTCGTGCGCTGGCGCTGCTCGAGGACATGGCCGATAAGGGTTCGCGCCAACTGCTGTCCGATGTGGCGTGCGGCGCCGTGTTCTGCCGTGCCGCTATGCAGGGCGCGAGCTTGACGCTCTTTGCGAACACCACGTCTATGAAAGATCGCGTTCGTGCTGAGGAGCTCGAGACGGCGTGTGATGAGTTGCTCGACATGTGGTTGCCGCGCGCCGATGCGCTGGCGCGCCGCGCCGCCGACGCCGCAAGGAAGAGGGGATAGCCATGGCTGCTGTCTCTTATACACATC
>DXLT01000157.1:1047-3569 GCA_019414555.1 Collinsella sp. | reverse complement strand
CAATCCCTATTTCACCGCAACTAATGAAGGGGGCGAGTTAGATGGCCGAGTCTTTGGACAGCTCAAAATAGTCGGGATGCAAGGCGATAACCGGACCTTGCTCTTCGGGCATCAGGTGCAGGTGCGTCTCTGCCAGATAGCTCGCCGTGTCGGTATCGCCCCTCTTAATGGCCTCGAGAATCCGGCGATGCTGCCGACGAATCGGCTCCCAATCCAGATCCTGCGACACCATACGCAACCAGTTGTATCGCTCAAAATGCGTGTTGACGCTCTTCATCCAATCCCACAACATGTGACGACCGGCAATCTCAAAACATGTCTCATGGAACAGGTTGTCCAGATCGAAAAAGCGACGCGTTTCGCTATGGTCGAGCGACTCGGACTCGGCAAGAATCTGCTCGAGCCGATGCTTTTGCTCGGGCGTGGCGGCAGAACAGCATTTAATGAGTACGCTTCTCTCGAGTTTCTCACGCAAGAAACAGGCGTTCTCGGCGCGCTCCATGCTGATTTTTGAGACATAGGTGCCGCTTTTGGGACGCGTTTCCACTAGCTCCTGCTCACGCAGGCGCACAAAGGACTCGCGAATGGGCGTGCGCCCGATTCCCGTCTCCTTTTCCAGACCAATCGCCGAAAGGCGCGTGCCAGGCTTGAGCTCGGCATAGATGATCTTGGAGCGCAATGCGTTGTATGCCTGATCTTGCAAGCTCTGATAATGCTGGTGTTGTTCCATAAAGCCCTCGGATGAAGCCCACGGTTTGCCGAATGTCATCACGTTATACTATCGCATCCTCCGTCCGCTCGGTTACGGTGAAATAGGGACTGCTTGCGCCGCCAGGATCGCAAGAGCAAGCGGCGGCATCCCGAACCCGGAACGCCGCCGCTGTTTTGCTATCGGAAGGCGCAGAGACACCCGTCCCCCATGCACCAAGGGGTTAGCTAGAGCTCGCAGGCGATCTTGTATCCGTCACCGATGGCATCACGAATGTTGCCGCACTTCTGGGCATCGCCCAGCACGTGGGTGGAGACACCGGCCGCGGCAAGGTCGTCGGCAAGCTTGCTATTGGGACGATAGCCCATGGCAAGCACCAGCGTATCGGCATCGGCGATGGTGTGGATCTGGCCATCCTTTTCGTACGAGATGGTGTCCTCGGTGATCTCGGTCACCTTGGCCTCGGTCAGCACGTGAACGCCCTTGGAGAGCATGCGCGTGATGAGCACCGCGCGACCGGCACCGCCCTCGTTAGCGGCGAGCGTCTTGGTCATCTCGATGACGGTGACATCGCGATTGGCTGGCGACAGGTCGTTGACCAACGGGGCCAGGTAATCGGCCGTCTCGCAGCCGACGGTGCCGCCGCCCACGATGACGATCTTCTTGCCCGGGAAAGCCTTGCCGCCCAGCAGGTCGTCAGCCGTCATAACCTGCTTAAAGCCCTGCATGAAAGCCGGAGCGATGGGCTCGGCGCCATAAGCCAGGACGACCTCGTAGCCCGCGTAGTCACGCTGAATGTCCTCGGCCGAAAGCTCGGTACCAAAGACGCACGTGACGCCGGCATCAGCCAGGCGACGGTACTGATACTTAATCACACGCGTGAGCTCCTGCTTTGCCGGCGGAACGGCCGCGATGCGCATCTCGCCGCCCGGCTCGTCCTGTTTATCCACGAGCACCACGTTATGGCCGCGCTTGGCGGCAATATAGGCCGCCTCCATGCCCGCGGGACCGGCGCCCACGATGAGCACGTTCTTTGCCTCGGCGGCAGGCTCGTAGCCGGCCTCGTCGCGCTCCACGTCCGGGTTGACGGTGCAGGAGATGCGCTTGCCGAACATAATGCCGTTCAGGCAGCGCAGGCAGCCGATGCAGGGACGGATCTCGTCGGCGTTACCGGCAGCCGCTTTGTTGCAGAACTCGGCATCGCACAGATTGGCGCGGCCCATCATGCAGATGTCGGCAGCGCCGTCCTCGATCAGCTCCTCGGCAATCCAGGCCTCGTTGATGCGGCCGACGGTGGCGACGGGAATGTTCACATGCTTCTTGATCTCGCGCGAACAGGCGGCGTGCGAGGCCTGCTGGGTACCGGCGGCGGGAATGGCGGAGCCGCGCTTGATGGTGGTGCCGCCCGACACGTGGATCATGTCGACACCGGCCTTCTCCAGGCGACGCGAGACATAGATCATGTCGTTGAGGGTCAGGCCGCCATCGGTGTACTCGTCACCCGAGATGCGGACGTCGATGATGAAGTCCTTGCCGCAGCGTTCGCGAATCTCGGCGATGACCTCGAGCAAGAAGCGCATGCGGGCGTCGAGCGAGCCGCCGTACTCGTCGGTACGCTTGTTGTATAGCGGGGTCAAAAAGCCGCCGAGCATGCCATGGGCGTGCGCCGCATGGACCTCAACGCCATCGACGCCGGCCTTCTGCATACGCACGGCGGCGTCGCCGAACTGATGCGTGAGCTCGTGGATCTCATCGACCGTGATGGGGCGCGGCGCCTCGCGGGCATAGGACGGGCCCACAAAGGACGGGGCGA
>DXLT01000157.1:0-1037 GCA_019414555.1 Collinsella sp. | reverse complement strand
GGCCATGTAGGCGGGGTGGAAGAGCTGCGGCATGATCTTGCAGCCATACTCGTGGACGGCGGCGGCGAGCTTTTCCCAGCCGGGGATAAACGTGTCGTCGTAGCAGCACATGTCACCCGGCAGATAGGTATAGGTGGGCTCGACCGTCACGACCTCGGTGATGATCAGGCCCACGCCGCCCTTGGCACGGGCGCGGTAATGGTCGACCAGATCGTCGGTCACATAGCCGTGGTCGGCCAGGTTGGTGGACACCGGCGGCATAAAGACGCGGTTCTTGACCTCGGTCGTACCGACCTTGATCGGGCTAAAGAGCATCGGGTAGGAGGAGGACTCCATGCAGGCTTCCTTTCGTTTGAGCCGCTCGGCGGCAGTTGCTGACCTACCTATCGTAGCAGTAACTGCCGTATCCGCACTCGCTCGCACTCTCCACCTTCAATCCCGACCCTCACAAAAAGTTGCGGTGGGATACGGAGTAGATGAGGCTTTTGACAGACAAAACAGTCCGTATTTCACCGCAACTGATGGGCGGGGTGGAATTGAGGGCTCAGATAGTCAGTCATGCCCTCATCCGCCACTCCCTCACCTACAGCGCGCCGTCCAGCATAAGGTTCACCTTGAGCACGTTGACCGTGGGCTCGCCGAAGACGCCCAGGAATCGGCCCCTGGTGCACTGGGCGATGATGTCGCGCACCTCGCCTTCGCTCTTGCCCGTGGCCTTCGCCAGGCGCGGTACCTGGTACTCGGCGGCATCGGGGGAGATCTCCGGGTCGAGGCCAGACCCCGAACACGTCACCAGGTCGACGGGCACAGCGTCCATATCGGCATCGGGGTTGGCGGCGCGGATCTTCTTCACGCGCGCATCCACAAGCTGCCGATACTCCTCACTCGCCGGGGACAGGTTGGACGGGGCACCATACGCCATGAGCTCGCCGTCTTCGCCTTCGACAATTGATACGTTCTGGATACGACCCCACATGTGGGCTTCGTCATCGAAGTTCTGGCCGATGAGCTCGGAACCCACAACCCTGTCTCTTATA
>DXLT01000156.1:0-3585 GCA_019414555.1 Collinsella sp. | reverse complement strand
AAGCTCAAGGTGATCTTTGAGAAGTTCTATCGCCTGGATGCGGCGCGTGCGACCAATCGCGGCGGCGCTGGACTGGGGCTTGCCATCGCCAAGGAGATCGTATGCGCGCACGGCGGTACCGTTGCATGTGAATCGACGCCCGAACACACGATATTCACCATCGAGCTGCCCGCCGCATAGCCAGCGTGCCCTTACAAACACTTGACAATGCGCTCACGTGCATATGAGCCGCGATTCCTACTATCGATACTGCTGAATTGATATCGATGTGGAGGTATGCGGTATGACGGCTGCTGCGGCTGTGGAGCCCACGGAGCTTGAAGAACTCATGAAAGCGCAGGCCGAGGCCGCGCACGAGCGCGAGGTTGGGGATGCGACTCGCCCCACGGCAGAGGATCTTGCCGCCTCGCCGACGCGAATCGATGTTGAGGGCCTCGACCTGTTCTATGGCGACCACCATGCGCTCAAGGACGTGAATATCAAGATCCGCGACAAGCAGATTACCTCGTTCATCGGGCCTTCGGGCTGCGGAAAGTCCACGTTGCTGCGCTGCTTTAACCGCATGAACGACGGCATCAAGGACTGCCGAATCGAGGGCAAGATTGCGCTCGATGGTCAAGATATCCTGGGCGACTACGACATCTGCCGCCTTCGCCAGCGCGTGGGCATGGTGTTCCAGCGCCCCAACCCGTTTCCCATGAGCATCTACGACAACGTCGCCTATGGGCCGCGCGGTATGGGTGTGCGCGATCGCGTCGTGCTCGACGAGCTGGTCGAAGACTCCCTGCGACGCGCCGCCCTGTGGGACGAGGCCAAGGACAAGCTCAAAGAGTCGGGTCTGGGTCTTTCGGGCGGCCAGCAGCAGCGCCTGTGCATCGCCCGCGCACTTGCCGTGCAGCCCGACATTCTGCTGATGGACGAGCCGACCTCGGCACTCGATCCCGTATCGACGCTGGTGGTGGAGCAGCTGGCCTGCGAGCTCAAAGAGACCTGCACGCTCGTGGTCGTTACGCACAATATGCAGCAGGCGGCGCGTATCTCCGATTCGGTCGCATTCTTTTTGCTGGGTGAGCTGGTGGAGCACGCGCCCACCGCGCAACTCTTCAAGAATCCGTCCGATCCGCGCACCGCGGATTATTTGACGGGGCGTTTTGGCTGACGCTGTCTTTTACAGGTACCTTTAGGGTTAAGATGCGGTCATGCCGGCCGCAAAGGGGTTCAACATGATCTATTACGTCGAGGACGATGACAACATCAGGGATTTGACGGTCTATGCGCTGCGCAAGCAGGGGATTGAGGCCGAAGGCTTTTCGTGCGACGGTGAGTTTAAGGCTGCCGTGGCGCGACGGGTACCCGATGCCGTCCTGCTCGACATCATGCTGCCCGATACCGATGGCTTGGCGATTATGCGTCGACTGCGTGCCGATCGCCTGACGGCGACGGTGCCCATCATGATGCTTACCGCCAAGGATACCGAGCTCGACAAGGTGATGGCGCTCGATGGCGGTGCCGACGATTACCTGACTAAGCCGTTTTCGCTCATGGAGCTCGCCAGCCGCTGCCGCGCACTGCTGCGTCGCGGCGGCATGGTCAAACAGGCAAGCGATGTGCTCAGCGTGGGCGACATCGTGCTCTCGCCCAGCCATCGTGAGGTGACTGTTGCCGGCGAGTCGCTTAAGCTCACCCTGCGCGAGTTCGACCTGCTCGAGTACCTCATGCGCAAGCCCGGCGTGGTCTTTACCCGCGAGTCGTTGCTGCAGAGCGTGTGGGGCTGGGACTTCGACGGCGGTTCGCGCACCGTTGACGTGCACGTGCAGACGCTTCGCCAAAAACTGGGCGAGCATGCCAGCGCCATCGAGACCGTGCGCGGCGTGGGCTACCGCTTGGCCGAGCCTTCTGCCGGTGATGGTGCCGAAGGTGACGACACCGCGGCCACCGCATCGGAGGAGTAACCCGTGGTCTTCGCCCCCCAGGGAAAACATACGCTGTCGCACCGCGTTTTTGTGACGATCTTTGTCTGCGCCATGGCGGTTATCGTGGCGTTTACGGTGCTGGGTGCGTTCTTTGTGCAAAACACCTTGGCGGATGCCACGAGTGCCAACCTGGCGCAAGAAACCGAGCTCATTGCTGCCGCCCTCGACGAGCAGCAGGAGCCCATCCCGTTCTTGCGTAGCCTCGATCGAGAGGACTTGCGCATCACGCTGATTAACAAGGATGGATCGGTTGCCTACGACAACGAGGCGCCGCCTTCCACACTGCCCAACCATGGCGATCGCCCCGAGGTCATCGAGGCCTTTGAGAGTGGTTTGGGTTCCGCGGAGCGCGCAAGCTCTACGCTCGACGAGATTATGCTGTATCGCGCCGTCGCCCTTGATAACGGCCAGGTTGTCCGCTTGGCGCAGGCCCAGCCTGGCGTTGCGGCGATTTTGCTGTCGATGGTGGCGCCGATGCTGCTTATCGCAGCAGCGGGTGCGGTACTCTCGTTTTTTATGGCGCGCCGCGAGTCCCGTGCCATCATCGCGCCTTTGCAAGAGGTGGATTTGGACCACCCACGCCGTAGCTATGAGCACGCCTATGCCGAGATGGTCCCCATGCTTGAGCGTATTGAGTCGCAGCGCCAGGAGCTCAAGCGCCAAATGGCGGTGCTGGCGGACAACGACCGTATGCGCCGCGAGTTCACGGCGAATATCACCCATGAGCTCAAGACGCCGCTTACGGCGATTTCGGGCTATGCCGAGCTCATCGCAAACGGCATGGTCGAGGGCGAGGGCGACCTGCGCAACTTTGGCGGTCGCATCTATCGTGAGGCGGGCCGCTTGGCAGCGCTTGTCAACGATATCCTTACGCTGTCTAACTTGGACGAGGCCGAGCGTGCAACTGAGGGCGAGGCGGTGCCCATTGGTTCCACGGAGCCTATTGAGCTCTCGCGTGCCATCTACGCGGTTGAGCAGCGTCTTGAACAGGTCGCCCGTCAGGCGAATGTGACGATAAGTCATGAGACCAAGCCTGTGGTCATCGAAGGCGTGTCGCGCTTGATTGACGAGCTCATCTATAATCTGGCGAGCAACGCCATCCGCTACAATCGACCCGGCGGTGCGGTTACGCTGCAGTGCGGCACCAACGACGAAGGCCATCCGTTCCTTGCGGTCGCCGACACGGGAATCGGTATCGCGCCTGAAGAACAGGGCAAGGTATTTGAGCGGTTCTATCGCGTGGACAAGAGTAGGTCCAAGGCGCGCGGCGGAACCGGTCTGGGGCTTGCAATTGTCAAGCATGCGGCCCTGTATCATCACGCCACGCTCGATCTGTCGAGCGAGTTGGGCGTGGGAACCACCATTACGGTGACGTTTCCCATACGGCAGGACGAGCCATTCGCATAGCGATACAACATAGATATTGATGCAGACGCCGCATTTGACTTTCGGGTGCGGCGTTGTTGTGCAATTTTACGATTGCTTCCGACATTTTTACAGGAGAGCCTGTTTCTTATGTATAGAGTTTGGTCTCGGTAAAAAGATGCGATAACATACGGGGTACCGTCAAGATTCTTTCGCAAATTGATCGAGGCGGCCTCGGCCCCGCCTT
>DXLT01000155.1:0-3600 GCA_019414555.1 Collinsella sp. | reverse complement strand
CAAAACCAAGATGCAGAGGCCAACGTACTGGCTGCCATGCTGCTCTCGCCCGATGTGGTCGAAGAGGCCCAGGTCGAGCTGCAGCCCGATGACTTCTACCGGCCAATTCACAAGACCATCTATACCGCGATGGTCGATATGTACAACAGCCGCATTCCCATCGACTCCATCTCGCTGATCGATTACCTGCGAAGCATCAACAAGCTTGATGCCGTGGGCGGCGAGGCCTACATTTTGGAGTTGATGGGTCAGACCCTGTCGCTCGTCAACTGGCAGCACCATGCCGCTATCGTTCGCCGCGATTCGATGCTGCGTGAGCTGATCGGCGCCACCAACGAGATCAACGCGCTGGCCTATAACGCTCCCACCGATACCAAAGAGGTCGTGGAGCTGGCCGAGAGCAAGTTGCTCAAGGTCACGGCGCGCGAGGTCAAGTCGAGCTACAAGACGCTGACCGAGTTTATGGTCGAGGCCTATAACGAGGCCGAGGAAGTGTGCCAGGCAGGCGGCCAGGCTGCGGGCGTGCCCACGGGCTTCCCGTCGCTCGACCGCATGCTCATGGGTTTTCGCGAGGGCCAGCTCATCATCATCGGCGCCCGCCCTGCTGTGGGTAAGACGTCGTTCGCCCTGAATCTGGCGCTCAACGCTGCCGCGGCCGGTTATACCGTCGGCTTCTTCTCGCTGGAGATGTCGGGCAAGGAAATTGCCCAGCGTCTGATTTGCGCCTACGCCATGATTTCGATCAGTGACTTCCGCATGGGCCGCATTAGCCCCGAGCAGTGGGCCAATATCAACGAGGCCACGCAGACCTTGTCCAAGCTCGATATTCTGATTGACGATACGCCCGGCACCACAGTGACCGAGATTCGCGCCAAGAGCCGCCGCATGCTCCACAACAAGGAGAAGGCCATCATCATCCTGGACTACCTGCAGCTGGTGAGTCCTCCGCCGGGACGCCGCTCCGAGAGCCGTACCGTCGAGGTCTCCGAGATGTCGCGTGGTCTGAAGATCATGGCCAAGGAACTCAAGATCCCGCTCATCGCGCTGTCGCAGCTCTCGCGTCAGGTCGAATCCCGTACCGGCAAGCGCCCGCAGCTTTCCGACCTTCGTGAATCGGGCTCCATCGAGCAGGACGCCGATATCGTTATGTTCTTGGACCGCTCCGCCGACGAGGCCGAAGCCTCGCGCGACGATCGACCCGACGAGGGCGTTACGCGTATCGTCGTGGCCAAGAACCGTTCGGGCCCGATCGGCGACGTCGACCTGATGTTCCTGCCGGCATCCACCAAGTTCTATGAGCTTGATGGGGCACATGCCGAGGAGTAGGACAGGCGCCCGTTGCACGGGTATACTGGGAATGTTTTGTGCTTCTGCGTGCCGGCGTGGCGCGTAGACAGTCCATGAATGTAAGGAGTAAACATGCCGTCAACCGTTTTGGTCGGTGCCCAGTGGGGCGATGAGGGCAAGGGTAAGATTTGCGACCTGGTCGCCGGCGACTTCGATGCCGTCGTGCGCTACTCGGGCGGCAACAACGCCGGCCACACCATCGTCGTCAACGGCAAGAAGTACGGCCTGCACCAGGTGCCCTCCGGCATCATGTATTCCGACCACGTGTCGGTGATCGGTAACGGCTGCGTCGTCAACCCCAAGGTTGTCCTTGAGGAGATCGACATGTTCGAGGCCGACGGCATCACCACCAAGAACCTCAAGATTAGCGGCAACGCGCATGTCATCATGCCGTACCACATCGATCTGGATGGCGCCTTTGAGCAGAAGCTCGGCAAGAAGAACATCGGTACCACCAAGCGCGGTATCGGTCCGTGCTATCAGGACAAGATGGCCCGCATTGGTCTGCGCATGCAGGACATGCTGGACGAGACGCTGTTCCGCGACAAGCTGGAGACCGCTCTCGCCCGCGTGAACCCCGAGCTCGAGCTCATCTACAACCTGCCCACCTACACCGTGGACCAGATTTGCGACGAGTACCTGCCGATGGCCGAGCGCCTGCGCCCCTACATCACCGAGACGAGCCTGCTGCTCAACAACATGATCGATGAGGGCAAGGACCTGCTGTTTGAGGGCGCCCAGGCGACGCTGCTCGACATCGACCACGGCACCTATCCGTACGTGACGTCTTCTAACTGCACCGCCGGCGGCGCCATCACCGGTTCCGGCGTGGGCGTGAAGAACGTCGACCGCGTGCTGGGCGTCATGAAGGCCTATATCACCCGCGTCGGTTCGGGCCCCATGCCCACCGAGCTTTCCTATGAGTCCGAGGCCGGCCACACGCTGACCGAGGAGGGCTATGAGTACGGCGTGACCACCGGTCGCCGTCGTCGCTGCGGCTGGTTCGACGGCCCCATCGCCAACTACGCCTCGCGCGTCAACGGCCTCACCGATATCGCCCTGACCAAGCTCGACGTGCTTTCGGCCTTCGACACCATCAAGGTGTGCGTGGCCTACGACGTCGATGGCGAGCGCTACACCAGCGTGCCCGAGCATCAGGTGCGCTTTGAGCATGCCAAGCCCATCTACGAGGAACTCCCCGGCTGGAAGTGCGACATCACCGGTTGTCGCAGCTTTGATGAGCTGCCGCAAGAGGCTCAGGACTACGTGGCGTTTATCGAGGATCTGGCACACACCCGCGTGACGTTCATTGGCGTTGGCGCTGGTCGCGAGCAGATCATCAACCGATTCTGGAAGTAATCGGGACTATTTGGTTATTGCGATATACCCCTTTGCAGCCCGGACGGGCGGCCGAGGGGTATATTTGCTTGCAAAGGGCTCGCGCGGAGCGGGCCATTCATCCATAGAGGAGGCACCCTTGAAGGCGGACACTCAAACCATCGACATCCTGTTGTTGGGCAGCGGCGGCCGTGAGCATGCTTTGGCAGCTAAGCTCGCAGCATCACCGCGCGCCGGCAAGCTCTACATCGCGCCGGGCAACGGCGGCACCGCGAGCTGTGGCGAGAACGTTGTTCTCGACGATTGCGATCCTGCGGCCGTGGCGGCGTTTGCGCAGAGCCACGGATGCGGACTCGTGGTAATTGGCCCCGAGGCTCCGCTCGTGGCGGGCGTGGCCGACGCCGTGCGCGCGGCGGGTATTCCCTGCTTTGGCCCGGGTGCCGAGGGTGCCCAGATGGAGGGTTCCAAGCTGTTCTCCAAGCAGCTCATGGAGCGTGCGGGCATTCCGACGGCAGCCTATGGTTCGTTTACCGACGAGGCTTCGGCTCTCGCCTACGTGCGCGAGCAGGGCGCTCCGCTGGTCGTGAAGGCCGACGGCCTTGCCGCGGGCAAGGGCGTTATCGTGGCGACCGAACTTGAGCAGGCCGAGGAGGCCGTGCGCGAGTGCTTTGGTGGCACCTTTGGCGATGCCGGCAACACCGTGGTTATCGAGGAGATGCTGACCGGTCCCGAGTGCTCGCTGCTCGCCTTTACCGACGGCAAGACCGTGCGCCCCATGGCCACCTCGCAGGACCACAAGCGCGCCCTCGAGGGCGACAAGGGCCCCAACACCGGCGGCATGGGCGTCTACAGCCCGGTGCCCATCGTGACCGACGAGGAGCACGCCACCATGGTGAAGGTCATGGAGCAGACCGT
>DXLT01000154.1:0-3623 GCA_019414555.1 Collinsella sp. | reverse complement strand
TACCAATAGTCGCCCGGCGCGGCAACGGTATTGCCGCCCGTAACCTTCACTGTCATGATCGGCAGGGCATCGTCGGCCTCGAACTCCCATGCAGCGCCGCCGCGACCACCAAACGTCCAGATACAAAAGGCAATCACCAGCACGGCAAGCACCGCAAAACCAATCGCGACCAACCCATGGTGCGCACGGCTTTCCTCGGCCGATACATCCCATTGCGTCTCTCGATATAGATGCTTGTCTTCCATGTTCGCCTCCCCACAGGCACGCTCGTTGGCCCAATCGTACCCATTCAGGCTATACTTGAGCCCACCACATAAACGGGGAGCTTGCAGGACAAGACGGCAGGCTGAGACTGGGCGCGCCCGCCCTGACCCGCAAACCTGATATGGGTAATGCCAACGAAGGGAGCCGTGCCAATGAGCACACAGACCGAGCCCAAGCTCGTCACGCAAATCGACTTCGCCCGTGCCGGGCAGATCACGCCGCAGATGAAGGAAGTCGCCGAGCGCGAGCATCGCGACCCCGAGTACATCCGCGAGCGCGTGGCCGACGGCCGCATCGCCATTCCCGCCAACATCGTGCACATCAAAAAGGGCATGCGCGCCTTTGGCGTCGGTGAGGGCCTGTCCACCAAGGTCAACGTCAACTTGGGCATCTCGGGCGATAAGGCCGATGCCGCCGAAGAGTGGAAGAAGGTCAAGATCGCCGAGGACTTTGGCGCCGACGCCATCATGGACCTCTCCAACTCGGGCAAGACGCGCCAGTTCCGCCAGCAGCTCATCGACGAGACGCCGCTCATGGTAGGCACCGTCCCCATGTACGACGCCATCGGCTACATGGAAAAGCCGCTGGTCAAGCTCACCAAGGACGACCTGTTCGAAGTCGTGCGCACGCATGCCGAGGACGGCGTGGACTTTATGACCATTCACTGCGGCATCAACAAGTCGGTCACCAAGACCTTTAAGGAGACCGGCCGCCTGATGAACATCGTGAGCCGCGGCGGCTCACTGCTGTTTGGCTGGATGGAGGTCACCGGTAACGAGAACCCGTTCTATGAGTTCTACGACGAGTTGCTCGAGATTTGCCACGAGTACGACGTGACGATTTCGCTCGGCGACTCCTGCCGCCCGGGCTGCCTCTACGACTCCAACGACGCCACCGAGACCGCTGAGATGATCGAGCTGGGCAAGCTGTGCAAGCGCGCTTGGGCCGCCGGCGTCCAGGTCATGGTCGAGGGCCCGGGTCACATGGCGCTCGACGAGATCGCCGCCAACATGAAACTGCAGAAGCGCCTGTGCCACAATGCTCCGTTCTATGTGCTCGGACCGCTGGTGACCGATATCGGCGTGGGTTACGACCACATCACCGCCGCCATCGGCGGCGCCATCTCCGCCAGCTCCGGTGCCGACTTCCTGTGCTACGTGACACCGGCAGAGCACCTATGCCTGCCCAACGCCCAGGATGTGCTCGACGGCCTCATGGCCACCAAGATCGCCGCACACGCCGCCGACATCGCCAAAAAGGTGCCCCACGCCCGCGACATGGATGACAAGATGGGCCAGGCACGCCGCAAGCTCGACTGGGACGCCATGTGGAAGTGCGCGCTCGACCCGGTTACGGGCAAGAAGCGCTACGAGGAGTCCCCCGCCGCCACCGAGGGCACTTGCACCATGTGTGGCAAGATGTGCGCCGTCCGCACCGTCAACAAGATCTTCGAGGGCACCACGATCGACCTCGGCATGGAGGACTAGCCCTGTCGCCGCGGCCGCTTCTGGCGGCGAGCTGGTGCCTGTCAATTGTTGACGTATGAACATTTGCTTGCATTTGCGTAAAGATTGCATCGCCCGCCCGGGTTCGACATAGAGTCGGCCCGGGCATCTTTATAATGCTGGCTTATAGACCCATTTGATTCCAACCGAACAAGGGAGCGAACATGGATCGCAGTAAGGTACCTGCCGTTCTATCCATCGCAGGATCCGATTCCAGCGGTGGCGCCGGCATTCAGGCCGACATCAAGACCATCACGGCGCACCGCCTGTATGCCGAGACGGCTATCACCGCTATCACCGCACAGAACACCCTGGGCGTCACCGCCGTACAGAACATCTCCCCGGATATTGTCGCGGCGCAGATCGATGCCGTTTTTGACGATATCCGCCCCAACGCCGTCAAGATTGGCATGGTTTCCTCTGCCGAGATTATCGATGTTATCGCCGACCGCCTGAGCGCTTGGAACGCGACAAACGTGGTCGTCGACCCCGTCATGGTAGCCACCTCGGGCGCACGGCTGATTGCCGAAGATGCCGCCGAGGCGCTCACCCGCCGCCTGTTCCCGCTAGCGACGGTTATCACGCCCAATATTCCCGAGGCCATGGCCCTGCTCGACTACGAGGTCGACTCCGAGCGCACGCAGCAAAATGCTGCCATGCTCCTCACCCGCCGCTTTGGTTGCGCATCCCTCGTTAAGGGTGGGCATCTTGTCAACGAGGCCAACGATGTACTGGCCGAACCCGCGCCACTCGATGACGAGGGCAACCATCTGGGAGATCCACTCACCACGTGGTTCCGCCACAAGCGCATCGAGACCGACAACACGCACGGCACCGGCTGCACGCTCTCGTCCGCCATCGCCTGCGCGCTGGCCCAGGGCATGGATCTTGCCGATGCCGTCAACGCGGGCAAGGCCTACCTAACCGGCGCTCTCGCCGCCGGCTTTGACATGGGCAAAGGTTCCGGCCCCGTCAACCACATGTGGCAGTATTAAGATTCGCAGCCCAAGCCACCGCAAAGGGGACAGGCACCCTTGCGGTGGTTCCCACAAACATCTCGATCTGTAACAGTTAGAGTCCATTTTTCGGCCCACCTGTTACAAATCGAGACATTCAAATTCCGCTGAAACGAAAATCTCAATCTGTAACAGCAACTCGGCGAAATCGACCCTAGATGTTACAGATCGAGACAAACGACCGATATCGACCTAAATAATCTTAATCTGTAACATCTAGCCCGTTTTCGGCCTTACAACTGTTACAGATCAAAACAAACCAACGAAACAAGCCGTCGCAAGGGGAACTTCTGTACTGCTTTGGGTCGCGCTACTCACCAAGCATCTCTTGGAGCTTGGCTGCCACGGCGTGGCCCAGGCTCTCGTGGCTTTCGGGCATCATGTGCAGATAATCGATATCGCCCGGCTCGGCAAAATCAGCGGCATTCAAAAAGTCGCAGCCAAACTGTTTAGCAGCATACGCATAGTATTCGGCAAAATGCTCCGAGGCCTCGACGGAACGCTCGTCAAAGTCGGTCATGTACACATCGGCGATCTGCGGTTTAATCTTGATAGGCGCCATCAGCAGAATACGCGGGCAGGGCGCGGCTTCGGTCCAGGGAAACGCGCGGATGGTGCGAATCAGCGCCATGGCACCGTCAGCGATATCGGCAGCCCCCACGCTAAAGACCGTCTTGCAGTCGTTGGTGCCCAGCATAATCACGATCGCATCCAGCGGCTTATGAGCCTCGAGCAGCATCGGCAACGCGCGGATGCCGTTGAGATTAGTGTCCAGATGGCACATGTCGTCACGCACCGTCGTGCGGCCGTTGAGGCCTTCCTCAATCACGTGCCAGCC
>DXLT01000153.1:0-3649 GCA_019414555.1 Collinsella sp. | reverse complement strand
AACGCGGCGCACCACGGTCTCCACGTCGTCATAGCTCTCGGGGCGCAGGACATAGGCCGGCAGCTGCGGCGTGGCGTTGATGATATTGCTCGCATAGGCCGAGGCATCGCTCGGTGCAGGCGCGGGTGCAGCGGCGGCACGGGCGCGGGTATTCTCGGCGTAGCTCGACGGCGTGTCATAGGCACCAGGACGATAACCGCTCGCAACACTGTCCTGCGAGCGCGAAGGCGGGTTATACGTCGTGGCATGGCGGGAGTCATCGCCGACCAGCTGACCGGAGCGCGTATACACGGCAACCGACTCAGCTTCACCGCGGCGCGTCTGGCCAAGCAGGCCGTTGCTCGGCTCGTCTTGGGTGTAGAAGCCCTCGCCCGAAGCACCACTGTAGCCGTTGTTCTGATAGCCATCGTCGTAGCCGTCATCGTAGCCGTAGTCGTCGTCCTGGCCATAACCCTGGTCGTAACCCTGCTGGCCGCCCAGGTGCATCTTATTTTTAATCTCGTCAAGGAAGCCCATGGTTGTGTCCTCTCGCGGTTTAGTGCAGGCGCCCCGATAATCAGTGCGCACTTCAGAGCCTTATTTTACTGCAAACTCCGGGCTAAATACTACCCTGCCCAGGCGAACGAGCGTAGAGCCCTCCTCAAGGGCAGGCTCAAAGTCCTCGCTCATGCCGCAGGAAAGCTCAGGCAGGTTCAAATCGGGATGCGCCGCCTCCAGCTCATCCCTCAGCTCACGAAGACCCGCAAAGGTGCGGCGTGCCACATCCTTATTCCCCCGGGGCGCCATAGTCATAAGCCCCTGCACGCAAATTCCCTCAAGTTCCGCAAGCTCACCCGCGGCGGCGCGAATCTCATCGGGCGAAAAGCCTCCCTTCGACTCCTCACCACTCACATTGACCTCAATGAGCACACGCTGGGGGCCGGCGAGCTCGCCTGCCTCAATCTTGCGGACAGCACGGCTCGAGATCGCCTGCGCCAGATGCAGCGAACCCACCGAGTGAATCAGCTCGGCTGAGCCCAGCACCGCATTGATCTTATTGGTCTGCAGGTTGCCGATCATATCGAAGCGCACCTCGGGCAGCTCCGGATGCTCCGCCAGACCCGTGAGCTTGCGAACCAGCTCCTGCGGGCGGTTCTCGGCAAAATGGCGATACCCCGCCTGGATGGCGGCAACGGTCTCATCGACACCAACGGTCTTGGACACGGCAATGAGGCTCGCGGCGTCGTGGGGACGGCCCGCGCGATCGAGCGCCGCATAAAAACGTTCCAGAATCTGCTCGCGGCGAGCGCGCATCAAGTCCAAATAGTTATCCATTGCCAATCGCCTCCGCTGACAGCCAAACAAGTAGTCCCATGCTAACGCAAGAGCGCGGCCCCGCATGTGCAAGGCCGCGCTCACTTAGGTATTTACAATCTTTCGACGAACGGGGTTACTTACTCCTCGTCGTCCTCGCCATCGTCCTCGTCCTCAAGATGATCGAGCAGGTAGCGAAGACCCTCGCTGACCTCGCTAACGGGCACCTTGGCAACGTAGCGCGCGTCGACGGCGGGCCTCATGATAACACCCTCGCCCGAAGGCACGCGCATGCTCTCGAGCTCATCCTCATCAGTGCAGGCGATATCACCGGCAGTCATACGCTGTCCGGTCAACAGGAAGGTCAGACGGCAGGCGGCATCGATGGAAATCGAGGCGATGCGATCGAGATAGCGCGATACCATGATGGCGCGGCGCAGGTCGTCATAGTTGCTGTCGTCGTCCATAAAGTCGCCCGTATCCATACGGTTAAAGGTGCGGAAGAACTTCTCGTAGGCGGCGTGCACTGGCTCGTCCTCGACGGCCAAGTTGCAGATGATGGACATGTCGTTGGTGACGAGCGCAGAAAGCGAAGAGCCCAGCACCTGGTAGACGGCCTCAGCCTCGGCCTCGACCGTGCCGACAAGCTCCTTGGGCAGCGAGATGTCGGCCTTGATCATATGACGCGTGGCACGGCAAATCTGGCGAACCTTATCGGTCATGCGCTGCAGGTTAAAGTCGACGTAGATGATCGTCTGCAGCAAGCGGAAGTCGGAGGCGACCGGTGACTGCGTGGCAATCAGGTTGTAGCAGACGGCCTCCAGGTTGGCGCAGCGTGCGTCAATCGAAAGCGTGCGCTTCTTGGTCTTGGTGGCGAGCTTGCGGTCGTCGGTAACATAGGCCCTCACGGCATCGTGGAGGGCCAGATCGACGGCCTCGTAGATGCTCAGCATCTCGTGGCGGGCCTCGATGAGCTGACGGGAAAACAGTTTGCGCATGGTTCACTCCAATCAGTTGGGTGCGGTCATGCCGCCCGCACAGTGAATACGCACCGGACCAGGTCCGATCGGCTTGGGACTAGTCGCACCGATCAGCCAAAGCGGCCGGTGATATAGTCTTCCGTCCGCGAGTCCACCGGGCTGGTGAAGATCGCGTCGGTTTGACCATACTCGATGAGCGTAGCGGGCTCGCCGGCAACTTCCTGCAAGAAGAATGCGGTGTAGTCGCTAATGCGAGCTGCCTGCTGCATTGAATGCGTGACGATGATGATCGTCATCTCGGGCGCCAGCTCGGCCATCAAATCCTCGACCTTAGAGACGGACGTGGGGTCGATGGCGGAGCAGGGCTCGTCCATCAGAAGGACATCGGGTTGCACCGCAAGCACGCGCGCGATGCACAGACGCTGCTGCTGACCGCCCGAGAGCGCCAAACCATCCTTGTTGAGCTGATTGGATACCTCTTTCCAGAGGTTGGCGCGCTTGAGCGATTCTTCCACGATGTCATCGAGGTCACTTTTGCTAGTCACGCCCTGCAGACGAGGGCCAAAGGCGACATTCTCGTAGATGGATTTGGGAAACGGATTGGGCTGCTGAAAGATCATGCCCACGCGGCGACGGAGGTCGACCGGGTCGACACCCTCGGCATAGATATCGTTGCCGTCGAGCGTCATGGTGCCCTCGACGCGCGTACCCTCGATCAGGTCATTCATGCGGTTGATGCAGCGCAAAAACGTCGACTTGCCGCAGCCCGAAGGGCCAATGAAGGAGGTGATGGCGTTTTTGGCGATGTTGAGGTCAAGCCCCGTCAGCGCATGAAAGTCACCGTACCAAAAGTTGAAATCCTTGGCCGTAATGGCCGCTTGCTCCAACGCGGGAGCGGACTGATAAACGGACATGGGACTCCTTAACTAGCGACGCTTACGCGACAGGAAGCGCGCAAACAGGTTGAAGGCCAAAATGATCACCATCAGCAAGAGCGCAGTGCCGTAGGCTGCGTTCATGTTGATGCCGTCGTTGGCAAGCAGGTACAGGTGAACGGTCATGGGACGACCGGAATCGAGCGGCGAAATAGGTAGATTGATGGCCTGGCCCATGGTGTAGAGCACCACGGCGGTCTCGCCGATGGCACGGCCGATGGCAAGGACGATGCCCGTGGCAATGCGGCCAAAGGCCGAAGGAAGCACGATCTTGGAGACGACCTGCCACTTGGTAGCGCCCAGGCCGTACGCGCCCCAACGGATATAGCGCGGAACGGCGCGAATGGCTTCTTCGGTGGTGCGCATGACGATGGGAAGCATCAAGAGCGCGAGCGCCAGAGCGGCCGAGACCATCGAAAGGCCCAGGCCCATAGCCTCGAC
>DXLT01000152.1:0-3691 GCA_019414555.1 Collinsella sp. | reverse complement strand
AGCCCCCGAAACCATGCAGTAGCCATCTGAAAGAAAGGCTATACCATGCAAAACCTTTTAGAACTCAAAGGCATCTCACGCCGTGTGAGCGACCGCTTTTCACTACGCGACGTCACGCTCGCTGTGGAGCCCGGCCAGATCGTTGGCTTTGTAGGCGCAAACGGCGCCGGCAAGACAACGACCATTCGCGCCGCGCTCGGGCTTATAAAGCTCGATGCCGGCGAGGTGCACCTGTTTGGGCAGCGCTGTGGCGCCGACGCGCCCGATGAATCGCAACGCCATCTACGCTCCCGCGTCGGTCTTGTCCTGGACACGTGCCCCTTCCCCTCCACGCTCAGGGTGGGCCAGATCGAGTCGCTCGTAGGCCCGACGTACCCCACATGGGACCGCGAAACGTTCGCCGGATTCATCAACCGATTTGGCCTCGATCCCAAGACAAAGGTCAAGGACCTCTCCCGCGGCATGGGCATGAAACTGCAGCTTGCCTGTGCACTCAGCCACAATGCCAAGCTGCTCGTTTTGGACGAAGCCACCGCGGGCCTCGATCCCATGGCACGCGAGGAGCTGCTCGATGAGCTGCTTGCCTTTGTCGCCGACGGCCAGCACAGCGTGCTGCTCTCGAGCCATATTACGTCCGACCTCGATCGCGCTGCCGACCGCGTCATCTGCATCGATAACGGCTCGATTGTGTTTGATCTGCCGCGCGAGGACATTACCGACCGCGCCGGCATCGCCCACTGCACCCAAGCACAGGCCGCCGAGCTTATGGCTTGCGTCGAAGGTGCCCGTGCCGCCCACCACGCCTATAGCGTGGACGTGCTCGTGCCCAACCGTCGCGAAACGCTCGAGGCCTTCCCCGAGATTCCCTGCGATCGGGCAACCATTGACGACTATCTGCGCCTCATGCTGAAAGGGGCTTCGAAATGAAACGCGCCTTTATGTCCGAGCTCGCTATCGTTCGCACGCTCGTCCCGAGCATCGCGGGCGTCGGCCTGTTCATATTCGTCGTGCTGACCCTTGCCAACGCATCGGACGGCGATTCCGGCATGAGCGCTGGCGCCTGCGCGGTCAGTGCCATGTCACCCATCATGGTCATGAGCTCGCTGGCCGGCTTCGACAATCAAAACGGTTGGGAGCGCTATCGCGCAACGCTGTCTCTCTCGCGTAAAGACATCATCTGCGCACGCTACCTGAGCGTTATTGTCTTCTCCGCCGTCATGGCATGTGCAGCTACGCTTTTGCGTATCGTCGCCATCCCGCTCTTCAACAGCGCGGGCATTCCTTCGACGGGACAGACGGTCTTTGAAATCGCAATCGCCTCGGCAGCCTCGATGCTCATTTCCCTCATGATGGTGTTTTTGGCGCAGCCGCTGTTCTTTCGATTTGGACACATGGAGGCACTGCGCCTATCCGTCGGCCTGTTTGCCCTGCTCGGGTGCCTTACCATGGCAACGTTGAGTTCCTCCAACCCCATCAGCAACTGGCTCATGTCGATTGGCGGAGCGAATCCCGATCCCGCCGTCCTTGGCTGTCTGTGCGCAGGAATTGCCGTACTGGCCCTCGCGCTATGTGCAATCAGCTGCACCATCAGCATCAAGGTCTATCGAGCACGCGACCTGTAATCGACAGCTAAAGGGCTTGGGCGGCACCCCACCTCATTTACTAGATAAGAAGAAGCAGCAACAACGTCGCTACCACCCTTTACGACATGCCGTTTAGATCTCGGCAACCAAAGAGAAGCCGACAGCATATCTTCGATTCGAGCCTTAACCAAATGCCCTCTCGAACTATGGCCCCTGTCTCACCACAGCGATATCAAAGCTTCATGGCGGGACGGTATCATCGGACGAGCGCCGTAATCTGGCGCGGTCGTTCTTTGGGGAGGCATTTCACCCGTGTCGTGGGTCGCAGCAGCATTTGTGTCGGCTTTCTTTGCCGGCATCACATCTATCCTGGCCAAATGCGGCATCAAGCAGACCGACTCCGATGTCGCGACGGCCATTCGCACCTGCGTGGTGCTCGTTTTCGCCTGGGCAATGGCGGGCATTTCTGGATCCATTGGAACCATTGGCAGCATCGAATCCAGATCCTGGCTCTTTCTCGTCCTCTCGGGACTCGCCACCGGTGCTTCGTGGATCTGTTACTTTAAGGCGTTGGGCATCGGAGACGTCAATAAGGTCGTACCAGTCGACAAGATGAGCACCGTACTCGCTGCACTGATCGCCATCGTGCTTTTTGGCGAGACGAGCAACCTTGCGGTTAAGCTCGTGGGAACCGCTGTCATCACCCTCGGCGCATTTTTAATGATCGAGAAGAAGCAGTCCGCCGGACCCGAGCAGCAGCAAGACCGGACCTGGCTCGCTTACGCCCTCGGTGCCGCCGCGTTCGCGGCGCTCACGTCCATCCTTGCCAAGGTTGGCATCGAAGGCGTCGAGTCCAACCTGGCCACGGCAATCCGTACCTGTGTGGTACTGGTTATGGCATGGGCAATCGTGGCAGCCAAGGGAAAACTTGAGCAGGTCGCGCACGCTGACCGGCGCGAACTCACATTTCTCGCAACATCGGGCATCGCGACCGGAGCATCGTGGCTGCTCTATTACTATGCCATCGCTGCAGGCCAGGTGAGTGTCGTGGTGCAGATCGACAAACTATCGATTGTCGTATCGGTACTATTTGCGCGCCTGGCATTCAACGAAAAACTCTCACGACGCAGCGCCATCGGTCTCGCCCTCATCGTCCTGGGCACCGCCGCGCTCGCAGTTTGGAAGTAGCGCGGCCAGCGGCCGCTACATCCTCACACCTGGCCTGGGATGCCTGTACTGACCGTGGGATGCCGTGCGCTTACCGTGCGAGATGGCAAATTTGGGACAACAGTGCAGGCAACGAAGGCAGGCTGCGCACTCCGGCTTTGTCCAGACGGGAAGGCCGTCGCGCATCTCAATCGCCGCCATGGGGCAGCGCTTGGCACACAGGCCGCAGCCGATGCAGTGATCGGCATCGACGGCAAACTTGCTCGTCTGTTGCATGCGCGGCAGCCCAATTGCGTGATACGCGCACGATGCAAACAGGGGCACGCGATGGCGCATCATGTTGCCCGTGCGGCGCGCCCGCACCGCCTCGATCACGGCATCAATCTGCGCCTCGGCAGCCCTATTGATACCCTCAACCTTTTGAGGGTCAGACAGGTCGAAAACAGGCGTCCAGGTATCGGGCATCTTGACGCTCATCGCCGCATCTAACTCGAGCCCACGCTCGTGTAGCAGATCGCGGGCGAACTTGGCCGATTGCCCAGTCGTCGAACCATATGTCGAGACATAGAACGTATAGGGGCGCTCGCCGCCCTTTGTGCCGGCAGCAACCGATAGGTCGACAGTCTTCAAAAACTCGATCATTGGCGTCGGCAAGCCCCAGGCGTATACCGGGGCGACAAACCCCAGCCGACGGGGGCCTTCCATCACAGCAAGGTGAAGGATCTCGGCATCAAAGCGCTCAATCGACATAACTTTGTCGTCTGTCGCCGCTGCAATGCGACGCGCCACATGATCGCTGTTCCCCGTCGCGCTAAAGTACAGAATCATCTCGCACCTCTGGAATTGACTCGTGAAAAAGCGCGCTACTTGCGCAGCGGCTTGGGCAGTGGAACGCCGGCGGCGATGGCTGCGGCGATGATCATGCAGACGATACCCTTGAG
>DXLT01000151.1:0-3700 GCA_019414555.1 Collinsella sp. | reverse complement strand
CGATGAGCGTCTGCTGCACGCCAAACGTCGCCGCCAGCCACGGGGCAATCGCCAGAGGGGCCACACCAGCGAACATATTGCCAAAGCCCATGACCGAATTCACACGGCCAAGTTGCTCGAGCGGAGCCGTCGTTTGCACGATGGTGTTGTGGAGCGGGTTGACGACACCCCAAGCTATGCCCAGGGCGATCTGACCGACGAGGGCCACGCCCACGTACGGCGTCCCCACATAGAGCAGACTTCCCAGGCCCACGGACATAAGCGCCACGAGCAGCGTTTTAAGGTTGACCAGGTGCGGCGGCAAGCGGAGCACGAGCACGGCACCCAGCACCGCGCCGACACCGCAGGCAGACGAGAGCCAGCCCATCCACTCAACGCCGACGCGTAGGACATCGCGATAGAAAAACGACTCGAGCGGATCGAAGGCTCCGTAGCCAAAGTTCGAAAGAAAAATGATGCAGAAAAGTAGCGCGAGGACGCTGTTGGTGAAGACTGTCTTGATGCTGACTGCGAAGGTGGCGCGGGCGGACGTGCTGGGGTCGGAACTTTGGCAGGTATTGTCCGATGTGATGTCACTGGTCGCGGACCTGCCATCGTGCGCGGCAGTCTGACCCGCCCGCGGCCTAAAGCCCCAGCCGGCGACGAACGCCAGCACGGTAAAGAGCATCATGAGCACAAACACCGCGCGCGACGACGCAGCCGCCGCGACAAAGCCACCCAACGTGGGTCCGACGATAATACTCACGTTTGAGAACATGGCGATGGCGGAGTTGATGTCTTTGAGCTCGACGGGGTCGTCGGTGAGGTAGGCTGGATAGGATGTGGCGATGGGCTGGGCGAACCCCATCACAAAGCCCAGGAGCACCGCGCCGAGCAGGACGATGCCGGTCGCGTTGCCAAAGGCGATAATCGCCGCGCCGGTTGTCAGCGCGCCGACGATGCTCAGCAAAAAATGGCGGCGCGGGCCCAAAGCGTCGAGCGCCGCTCCACCCGCAAAGGACCCCAGGATCACGAAATCGTTCATAAAAAGGACGGCCAGCGATGTTGCGACGACCGAGGCATCGTCCGCATAGGTGAGCGTTCCGATGACGCCGATAAAGTAGCTGGTCTGAAAACCGGTGTAGATGAGAAAGCGCATCGCCACCAGGCGCTTGGCCTGCACGGACAGCGATGATTGAGGCTTTGAGAAAAGAGAGACGAGCATGGAGACTCCTTGTTTCATACGAATGCGGACGGCGGGCATTCGCCACCGTCTGTCAAATCAATCTATCCGCATGAAACATTAAGGACGCATCAAGCCCCTTCTCTCCGTTTTTCGCCCGTCATGAACTACTTGGTAGATTGTAAGGCATGTCCCTAAGATCTACCGAGATGATCTTGGATCAGATCGCAGATGGCTCGGGCGTCGTTAATGTTGATGGCCCGGGTCGCAAAGCCGGCGTCGAATGCCTGGCGTGCCAGGGCCTCGTTGCAGGCAAGGGCCAGCGTGTGACCGTCGACCAGGTCGAGCGAGCTCTTGCCGCGCAGACGGTCGACACCGGAGCGCGCGACCACGATGTTGTCGAAGCCCTCGGTCTTGTAGCCCTCGATGATCACCACGTCGACATCGTTGTAGCGCGACAGCAGCTCGCGCGCGGGCATCTCATCCTCTTCGCGCGTGTCGGCGTACTCCGCCCAGCGCGTGGCGCAGATGAGCCCCACATGCTTGGAGCCAGCCTGGTGATGGCGCCAGGTGTCCTTAGCGGGTACATCGATGTCAAAGCCGTGATGCCCATGATGCTTGAGCGAACCCACGCGCAGGCCGCGGCGGGTGAGTTCGGCGATAACCTTCTCGACGAGCGTTGTCTTGCCTGAGTTCTGGTAGCCGATAAACGCGATCGCGGGGACGGCCGGGGCCGGAGCTGCGGACGCGACGGCGGCAGGTGCGCCCGCGGGCGCGGCACCGTCAGCGGCCACGGCCTCAACAGCAGCGGCCTGACGCTCTGCGCGATCCCACACGCCCGAACGGCCGCCCTCCTTGTGCAGCAGGCGCACGTCGACGATCTCCATGCCGCGGTCGACGGCCTTGCACATGTCGTAGATCGTTAGGCACGCGGCACTCGCGCCGGTCAACGCCTCCATCTCGATACCCGTCTTGCCCGTCACGCCGGCCGTAACCAGTACGTGAAAGCCGACCTGCCCGTCCGTGCGCGCCGGCGCCCAGCCCTCGGGCACGTCCTCGGCCGGCGTCCCCGCCGAAGCGATGGGCGCAATGTCGCACTTGCTCTTGGTAATGAGCAACGGATGGCACATGGGAATGATGTCGCTCGTGCGCTTGATGGCCATAATGCCCGCCACGCGCGCGCAGGCAAGCACGTCGCCCTTTTTGGCGCGGTCCTGCAGCACCATGGCCTGCGTCTCGGGGTGCATGAGGATGGTGCCCTCGGCGATGGCAATGCGATGGGTCTCGGCCTTGTCGGACACGTCGACCATACGAACCTCGCCCTTGGCGTCCACGTGCGTCAGCTCGTCGCGACGGGCGTCGCGGGCGGGCTCGGTGGCAGCACTGGCAGTCGGCTGTGCGGACGCGTCGGCGTTGCCAGCATTCGCCGCAGCCGTGACTTTGTGGGCAGACATCGCGGCCCTGCGAGCGGCCTTGGTGGCATCGGCGTACCTGCTCTTGGCCATATGATCATCCTCCGATTTGGGACATAAATCGTTGCGTGCCCTCAATTATCGCGTGTTCCTGCGGTTTGTGGGCCACGGCATCGCGCCAAATCGAAAGTACCTGCATATCATCACCACGGCGCAGCGCCTCACGCACCGAATACTCGGCATCGCTAAACAGGCACGGGCGCACGTTGCCGTCTGCCGTCAGGCGCAGACGGTTGCAATTCGCACAAAAATGGTTGGACATGGCGCTGATGAAGCCAACCGTTCCCGCCGCGCCCGGAAAGTGCCAATAGCGCGCAGGGCCCGCGCCGGCAGGAGCGTCGTTGATGTCGAGCGGCTCGAGCTCGCCCAGTCCCGTCGCGGCGGCCCCGGTATTGATGCGCGCCCGCAGCTCGTCACTCGGCACGGTGTCGCTCGCATCCCACAGCTCGGGATTGAGCGCGGGCGCATGCGGATCCACAGCGCAATGCGAACTCGTGTGCTCGTCGCCGATGGGCATATATTCGATAAAGCGCAGGTGGATGGGGCGGTCGACGGTCAGCCGTGCGAGGGCCGCCACATCCTGGTTGAGCCGGCGCACAACAACGCAGTTGACCTTAACGGGCTCAAAGCCCCAAGCCAGCGCCGCATCGATGCCAGCCATGGTCTGCTCGAGCCGACCCAGGCGCGTGATCTTTCCAAAGAGCGTAGGGTCGAGCGTGTCGAGCGAGATGTTGACGCGGTCAAGCCCGACATCTTTGAGCTGCGGCGCCAGGTTGGGCAGCAGGGCGCCATTGGTGGTGAGCGAGATATCCTCGATCTGCGGAATCGCACGGATGTCGCGAATGAGCGGGATGATACGGCGGCTTACCAGCGGCTCGCCACCCGTCAGGCGCACGCGGCGAATGCCCTCTCCCGCCACCAAGCGCACAAAGCGGGCGATTTCCTCGGCGCTGAGCAGCTCGTCGTGCGCACGGGGCGCCACGCCGTCGGCCGGCATGCAATAGATGCAGCGGAAATTGCACTTGTCGGTAACGGCAATGCGCAGGTAGTTGATATCGCGGCCAAA
>DXLT01000150.1:1618-3707 GCA_019414555.1 Collinsella sp. | reverse complement strand
GGCCCTCGCGGCCTAGTCGCTATTTAGGGCGTCCAAGATTTGGGACGCAGTTCAGATGCGGAGCCGGGCCTTAGTCGCTAGAACGGCGGAACCAACTATTCCACGGTCACGCTCTTAGCGAGGTTTCGGGGCTGATCGACATCGCAGCCGCGCAGGATGGCGACCTCGCGGGCGAGCAGCTGCAGCGGGACGCTCGCCGTGATGGGGCTGAACACGTCGCGGACTGCTGGCACGCGGATGATGCAGTCGGCGATCTTGTTGATCTCCTCGTCGCCCTCGGTGGCAACGACGATGACCTTGGCGCCGCGCGCCTTGCACTCCATGAGGTTCGACACGGTCTTGTCGTAGGTGGCACTCTTGGTGGCCACAGCGATGACAGGGAAGCCCGGGTCGATCAGGGCAATGGGGCCGTGCTTCATCTCACCGGCGGCGTAGGCCTCGGCGTGCAGGTAGCTGACCTCCTTGAGCTTGAGCGCACCCTCGTAGGAAATAGCGGCGCCCATGCCGCGACCCACGAACAGTGCGGACTGCGCGTCCTTGCACAGCAGGGCGGCCTCATGCACGGCATCGGTCTGCGTATCCAAAATCCACTGGATCTGCTCGGCCGTATCGGAAAGCTCGCGGAACAGCATGCGCGCCTGCTTGGTGGTCAGACGGTACTTGACCTGCGCCAACAGCAAAGCCAGCAGCGTGAGGCTCACGACCTGGCCGATGAAGCTCTTGGTCGAGGCGACCGCGATCTCCTTGTTGGCCTTGGTGTAGATGACGCCGTCACTCTCACGCGCCACGGGGCTGCCCACCACGTTGGTGATGCCGAAGACCTTGGCGCCCTTGATGCGCGCGTCTCGAATGGCGGCAAGGGTATCGGCCGTCTCGCCCGACTGGGACACGGCAACGACGAGCGTCGTCGGCGTGATGATGGGATTGCGATAACGGAACTCGCTGGCCGCCTCAACCTCGGTGGGGATGCGAGCCCAGCCCTCGATGAGATTCTTAGCAATGAGGCCAGCGTGATAGCTGGTGCCGCAAGCGATCACGTAGACGCGGTCGATGTCGTTGAGCTCCTCGAGCGAAAGGCCCAGCTCGTCGATGTCGAGCTCGCCGGCCGGCGTCATACGACCGACCAGCGTGTCGCGCACGACGCGCGGCTGCTCGTGAATCTCCTTGAGCATAAAGTCGGGATAACCGCCCTTTTCCGCCATGTCCAGGTCCCAGTCGATGTGGGTGACCTTAAGCTCGATAACGTTGCCGGCCTCGTCGGTGTACTCGACGCCTGCGGGCGTGAGCTTGGCAAACTGACCGTCCTCGAGCACCACGACGTCGCGGGTTGCGTCGATGAGCGCGATGACGTCGGAGGCGACATAGGCGCCGGTCTCGCCCGCGCCGACCACGATCGGGGAATCCTTGCGGGCCACGGCGATCACGCCGGGCTCGTCAGCGCACACGGCGGCCAGACCATAGGCACCGACCACGTGGGTGCACGCCTCGCGCACGGAGGCCATCAGGTCGTGCGTCTCGGCATAAGCCTCTTCGATCAGATGCGCGAAGACCTCGGTATCGGTCTCGCTCTTAAAGTGATGGCCGCGGCCCTCCAGCTCTTCGCGCAGCTCGGCGAAGTTCTCGATGATGCCGTTGTGGACGATGGCGATACGACCGTCGCAGCTGGTGTGGGGGTGAGCGTTAACGACGGAGGGCTTGCCGTGGGTGGCCCAACGGGTATGGCCGATACCGCAGGTAGCGTCGCTGTCGATGTTGGAAAGCTCGCTCTCCAGGCCCGCGACCTTGCCCACGCGGCGGATGACGTCGAGGTGCGCCGCGGCGCCCTCGCCCACCTCGAGCGCGACGCCCGAGGAGTCATAGCCGCGATACTCCATACGCTTGAGGCCTGTGACCAGGATGTTCTTTGCAATATCAGAGCCGGTGTAGCCGACAATTCCGCACATAGGATAAATCCCTTCGTCCGCTTGACTGCAAAACGTCCACGCACAGGGGGCGCTGAGACGCATAACGTTCGAGTATTGTACTCACGCAAACGCAAGCTGATATACCAGAAGTGGTATCTCAACTTGAATACCACTCGATGCACACA
>DXLT01000150.1:0-1518 GCA_019414555.1 Collinsella sp. | reverse complement strand
GATGCTACAATCTGGCTTGTACTTGAAACGCATCAAAGGGGCCGCTATGGCAAAGGTAAAAATCAGCGACGTCGCGCGCGAGGCCGGGGTTTCGCTGGGCACGGTTTCCAACGCGCTCAACCATCCCGAAAAGCTGCGCCCCGAGACCCTCAAGCTCATCAACGAGACCATCAATCGTCTGGGCTACCTGCCCAACCAAAGCGCCCGTCAGCTCGCAGGCGGCACCACCAAGTCCTTTGGCCTGGTCCTTCCCCGTCTCGACCACGGTTTTTCGCTCCAAATTGCCAGCGGTGCCCATAACGAGGCCCGCAAGCACGGTTACGACCTGCTCATCGCAAATGCCGATAACGACGATATTCTCGAGGACCATTACCTGCGCTACTTTATGGGTACGCAAATGTCCGGCGTCATGGTTCAGCCCATGGCGTCCCCCGACTGGCACCCCGCAACGACCAAGATGCCCGTGTCGATCGTCCATCTGGACATCCACTGCTCCGAGCCCGGTTACTACGTGGCCGCCGACAACGAGGCGCAGGGGCGCATTATCGCCGAGCTCGCCATCGCCCGCGGCGCACGCCATATTACCGTTGTGGGCAGAGCGGCATTCATGCAGCTCACCCTGCGCGTACTTGGCATTCACAAGGCCCTCGCCCTGCATCCCGATATCAAAATTGAAGTCATTGACGCCGGAGAGTGGAATACCGCAGCCGACGGCTACAGCATTGGCGCTCAGATTGCCGGGCGCCCTGCCGACGAACGCCCCGATTTTGTCGTCGGCCTGACCGACGTGCTGGCCTCGGGCGTTATCTCGGCATTGGTTGACAAAGGCATCTCCGTCCCCGAGCAGGTTCGCGTGGCCGGATGCGACGGCAACCCGCTCGCTTGGAGCGGATCGGTCCCGCTCACAACGGTAGCGCCCCCGGGCTACGAGATTGGCCGCAAGGGTGTCCAACTGCTCATGGAGCAAATCGAGAACAAGGTCCCGACAAAGACCAAGCATATCCGCGTCGGCTCTGCAGCGCGCACCGTCACCGCAGTCACGGCCGCCGAGGATATCAACCGCCAAGAACTGGTACGTCCGTTCCTACTGGAGCGCGCCAGCACCCAGGCAAGCACCCAGACCGACGCTACGGCCATCAACCTCGGCGCGTATCTATAGCACGTCGGCCAGTATGCCAAAACTCCGCCTAAGCAAAAGAGGCCCGACCATTGCCGGACCTCTTTTGCTTAAATGCAAAGACGGCCGATCGCGCGCTTCAACGCCGCAATTGTCTAGCGTACGGCCTTGACCGCCGCCGCCAGATCGAACAACGTGTCGAGCACGGCCTCGCAGCCATCCACCACATCCTGCGGCAGCGGCACGATATCGGGGACGGCAAAGACATGGCAGCCGGCCGTGATGCCCGAGACGCAGCCGTTGCGCGAATCCTCGACCACGGCGCACTCCTCGGGGGCAAAGCCCGCGCGCTCGCAGGCAAGCAGATACATCTCGGGGTCGGGCTTGCCGTGCACGACGTC
>DXLT01000015.1:5463-11612 GCA_019414555.1 Collinsella sp. | reverse complement strand
ACCCAGCGCGTGCTGCTGCCCCAGGAGATCGTGGACGCCCATAATGAGGGCCTGATCCACTTCCATGATTCGGATTACTTTGCTCAGCACATGCACAACTGCGACCTGGTGAACCTGGAGGACATGCTCCAGAACGGCACCGTTATCTCGGGCACGCTGATCGAGAAGCCGCACAGCTTCTCGACCGCCTGCAACATCGCGACGCAGATTATCGCTCAGGTTGCTTCCTCCCAGTACGGCGGCCAGTCGATTTCGCTGACCCATCTTGCCCCGTTCGTCGAGGTGAGCCGTCAAAAGATTCGCGGCGAGGTCGCCCGCGAGCTCGAGGAGCTCGGCGTTTCCGCATCTCCCGAAAAGGTCCGCGAGGTTGTTGAGGACCGCCTGCGTGACGAGATCCGTCGCGGCGTTCAGACGATTCAGTATCAGGTCGTGACCCTGATGACCACCAACGGCCAGGCGCCGTTCGTGACGGTCTTTATGTATCTTAACGAGGCCCGTACGCCTCAGGAGAAGCACGACCTTGCCATGATTGTGGAGGAGACGCTTCGCCAGCGCTACGAGGGCGTTAAGAACGAGGCCGGCGTGTGGATTACCCCGGCATTCCCCAAGCTTATCTATGTACTCGAGGACGATAACGTTCACGAGAATTCCCCGTACTTCTACCTGACCCAGCTGGCTGCCAAGTGCACCGCCAAGCGCATGGTGCCCGACTACATCTCCGAGAAGAAGATGCGCGAGCTCAAGCTGTCGAAGGGCGAGAGCGCCGGCAACGGCGATTGCTACACCTGCATGGGTTGCCGCAGTTTCCTGACGCCCGATCGCTCGGGCAACGGCTTTAACAATGTTGCCAACGCGCTGAACTATGACCCGACCAAGCCTAAGTACTATGGTCGCTTTAACCAGGGTGTTGTAACCATTAACCTGCCCGATGTCGCGTTGAGCTCGCACCAGGATATGGACAAGTTCTGGAAGATCTTCGATGAGCGCCTTGAGCTGTGCCACCGGGCCCTGCTGTGCCGCCATGAGCGCCTGATGGGCACGCTTTCGGATGCCGCGCCGATCCTTTGGCAGTACGGCGCCCTGGCGCGCCTTAAGAAGGGTGAGACGATCGACAAACTGCTCGTGGGCGGCTATTCCACCATCAGCCTGGGTTACGCCGGTCTGTATGAGTGCGTCAAGTACATGACGGGTCACAGCCACACCGAGAAGGAGGGCACGCCGTTTGCCATGGCCGTCATGCAGCACATGAACGACAAGTGCGCGGAGTGGAAGGCTGCGAGCGACATCGATTTCTCGCTGTACGGCACGCCGTTGGAGTCGACGACCTACAAGTTCGCCAAGTGCCTGCAGCGTCGTTTTGGCATTATCCCGGGCGTGACGGACAAGGGCTACATCACTAACAGCTATCACGTCCACGTGTCCGAGGAGATCGATGCCTTCGACAAGCTTAAGTTTGAGGGCATGTTCCAGCAGCTTTCGCCGGGCGGTGCTATCTCCTACGTCGAGGTTCCCAACATGCAGGACAACCTCAAGGCTGTCATTCGCGTGATGCAGTACATCTATGACAACATCATGTACGCCGAGCTCAACACCAAGAGCGACTACTGCCAGGTGTGCGGCTATGACGGCGAGATCAAGATTGTCGAGGATGATGGCAAACTGGTGTGGGAGTGCCCCAACTGCGGCAACCGCGATCAGGAGAAGATGAATGTTGCCCGTCGCACGTGCGGCTACATCGGTACCCAGTTCTGGAACCAGGGCCGAACCGAGGAGATCCGCGACCGCGTGCTGCATCTCTAATAACCATCCCAGGTCGCCCCGTAGCGAGGCCCCGGACCTTTACTCGCTATTTCGGACAGTCCTGGCTCACGACGGAGGCGCCACTGGCGCCTCCTGTTCGTGCGGAACTCATATCGAGCAAAGGTCCGGGGCCTCGCTACGGGGCGGCCAAGTTGACGTAGCTGAGATGCGGCATGCGGTCTGCTCACTCCTCGAAGTTCTTAGCGGAGATAATTCGAGCTGCAGCTGCGATTTACTTGCGATGGCGGTTGAGCCGCAACCCAGTTTTTATTAGATCTCGAACCCTATGCTCGATGTTCGCTTCGTTCATTGAGTTACCCTTTGCATGAGGCCGGGACATATCGTCCCGCCCGCAGTTTCGCAGGCCGCAGGCCGAGAATGTTTGAGGACGGGATGATATGTCCCGGCCTCCCGGGAGAGTTACCTATGAACTACGCGAACATTAAGTATTTCGACATTGCTGATGGGGAAGGTGTTCGTACTTCTCTGTTTGTGAGCGGGTGCCGTCGTGGGTGCAAGAACTGCTTTAACTCTGTTGCGTGGGATTTTGCTGCGGGCGAGCCCTTTGATCGCACCGTCGAGGACAAGATCATCGAGAGTCTCGACCATCCCTTTATCGATGGCCTGACGATTCTGGGCGGGGAGCCCATGGAACCCGAGAACCAGGCGGGACTCGTTGATTTTATTGAGCGTGTTCGTGCCACTTATCCTGTGGGGTCGGGGAAGACCATTTGGTGTTTTACCGGTGACGTGCTCGAGGAACTTATGCCGGGCGGTCGTCACTATACCGAGGCGACGGAGCGCATTCTCGCCTGCCTCGATATGTTGGTGGACGGTCCGTTCGTTCAGGATCTGTACGATATCTCGTTGCGCTTTAGGGGCTCGAGCAATCAGCGCGTGATTGATATGAACGCCACGCGTGCCCGTGCCGAGCGTGAGAACATTGCGCTTTGCGACGCCGTGGAGCTTTGGCGGGACGATCCGGTCTATTCGACCCATACTATGTAGGTGGCAGAGGTTGCGTGCCGGCGTGGTACCATAGCGCGAACGCTAAATCGAAAAAAGTGAGGCCCAGATGGTCGATCAGGAAAAAGTCGAGACTGCCATTAAGCTGCTGCTTGAAGGTATAGGCGAGGACCCAACTCGTGAGGGCTTGCTGGAGACTCCGGCACGCGTCGCCCGTATGTATGGCGAGATTGCCGGCGGTATGGACCAGAGTGCCGAGGAGCACCTATCCAAAACTTTTGCCGTCGCTTCGAACGATTTGGTTATCGAGCGCGACATTACGTTTTACTCGCTGTGCGAACACCATCTGCTGCCGTTTTATGGCAAGGCTGCGATCGGCTATATCCCTAACGGTCGCGTGGCGGGCCTGTCTAAGCTTGCTCGCACGGTTGAGGTCTATGCCCGTCGTCTGCAGCTGCAGGAGCAGCTGTGCGCACAGGTTGCCGATGCCCTCATGGAGTATCTTGCTCCCCAAGGAGCGATTGTGCTGATGGAAGCCGAGCACATGTGCATGACCATGCGTGGCGTGCAAAAGCCCGGCACCAAGACCGTGACGCTCGCTCGCCGCGGTGTCTTTGAGACCGATTCGGCGCTCGAGGAGCGGTTCTTTAGGATGCTGGGCCGCTAACCATGAGAGTCGTCAACGACTTTACATCGAAGACCGATGAGGGGACACCGCGTCGCGGCTTTATGGCTTCGGGCCTGACTCCTTTTGGCGCCATGCCTCGCATTGATTACATTTGTGCCAACGGGCTGTTCCGGCGGCACCTGGGCAACATTGCACAGTTGGAATCGGGGCGCATCTTTTGCCGCCACGGTATTGACCATCTGCTGGATGTCGCGCGCATTATGTGGATTAAGAATCTCGAGGAAGAGCTCGAATTTGACCGCGAGGTCATTTACGCCACGGCGCTTCTTCACGATATCGGCAAAGATGAACAGTATGAATCGGGTATATCCCATGATGTTGCAAGCGAGCGCGTCGCCGATGCGATTCTCGGCGGCATGCCCAATGACGTGGCGTTTGAGCCGGCCGATGCCGCAGCCATTAAGACGGCCATTCTGGGCCATCGAAAGCTGCGCGTGAACAGCCAACCGCTTGAGCGCCTGCTCTATGCAGCCGACAAAGCGTCGCGCGCCTGCTTTGCATGTCCCGCGCGCAATGCTTGCAACTGGAGCGATGATAAAAAGAACCTGTCGATTCGCGTGTAGTTAGTTTGCGCGGTCGGGGTTCTAAACGAAGGAGACGATCGCGATGAGTAACAAAAAACTGCCCGAGAATGCAACTAAGACTGAAGGTGCCGAGCTCGCTCGCCGTGGAAGGGGCGAAATATCCACCGCAACGGCGGTGCCCCACGTGAGCTATGACGATCTGCGCCATGCCGATCGCATCACCGTTGAAGGACTTGAGGTTTTTGCTAACCACGGCGTGTATCCCGAAGAGAACGCGCTGGGCCAGAAGTTCATTGTGTCCTTGGTGCTCTATGCCGACCTGCGTGCAGCGGGGGAGCACGATAGCCTGGACGCCTCGATTGACTACGGCTCGGTGTGCCACGATGTCGATGGTTATCTGCGCGAGCATACGTTTAAGCTTATCGAGGCTGCAGCCGAGGGTGTAGCCCAGATGCTGCTGCGTCGTTACCCCCTGCTGCTTGGCGTGCGTGTTAAGCTCGATAAGCCTTGGGCACCCGTCGGTCTTCCCCTGGCAAGTTGCGGTGTCGAGATCGAGCGCGTGCGCTAACCGGCCCTACAGCTCGTTGGCAGGCGGTTTTTTGAGCCGCTGCGACAGAGCCCTATTGTTGGGGCAGTACGTGTCGAGCAGGGCGTGAAACCGCTGATTGTGGCTTGGCTCGAGCAAGTGGACGAGCTCGTGGGCGACAACCATGTCGAGACATTCGACGGGGTAGGCGGCGAGCTCGCGCGCGATGCGAATGGCGCCGGTTTTGGGCGTGCAGGAACCCCAGCGCGTCTTCATGCTGCGTACGGAAACGCGGGAAACGGCGACACCCATTGCGATTTCGTATGCATGCACCATATCGCGCAGCTCCGTGGTGACCTCGGAGGCATAGAGCTGGTCGATGTGGGCTTGGAGCTCATCGGACGTTAGGTCGTCGAGGATTGCGTGCCGCTTGGCCTGTAGGCCTTCGTCCGATTCATCGGTACCCATAAAACTTGCGAAGGTGGCCTGCTTGGGTCGCGGTGCGGGTGATGCAAAGTTGTGATCGAGTGCGTCCTGTACCGTGATGGGCTTGCCCCAAAGTGCAATGATGGACGAGGGACTGAGCGGCTCTCGCACTGTCGCCTGACGTTGCTCACGCTGGGCAAGTCGGCTGATAATCCAGGCGCTGTTGCGCTTCACAAACGCTTCGATACGCTCGCGGCTGGCGCCGAGCGGTGCGCTGGCGTGGACCTCACCGCTCGATGTGACACGTAGGTTGAAGTTCTTGACGCGCTTTTTGGTAATGACGACGGGGATGGGCGTCCCATCCGGTCGGGATACGGAAATCGTAAACTGCTGCGTCAAAAGCGGTCCTTTGGATTGGGGACGGGCCGGCATGTCGACCGTTCGGCATGCCGGCCCGCTCAAGGGATGTGAAATTAATAGCGCTCAAAGAAGGCAAGCGCGTTGTCGCTGCAGAGCTTTTGCATCACGGTCTTGCCAAAGTGCTTGGAGAGCATGTTCTGGAATTCGGGCATCTTGCTGGCATCGGAGAGGAAAGCGGGCACCGTGGCACCGTCCCAGTCGCCGCCGAGCGCGATGGCGTCCTCGCCGCCCAGGTCGAGCCAGTGCTCGATATGTGCCGCCAGCTGGTCGAAGGTGACGTCTGCGGCGGTTTTGTCGGTTGCGTCGTTGGAAAGGAACTCGCTGCAGTAGTTGAGGCCGACGATGCCGCCCATGTCGCGAATGGTACGGAACTGGTCGTCGGTAAGGTTGCGCTTGACGCCGCAAACCGCACGGGAGTTGGAGTGGCTGGCGACGAAGGGACGCGTGGCGTGGGCGACAACCTCGTCAAAGCACTCATCGTTGAGGTGGGAGACGTCGAGTACCATGCCGGCGTGCTCCATCTGCGCAAGCGCCTCGATGCCGGCGGCGGTGAGGCCGGCGTGGGTATCGTGTCCGCTCGCGAGCGGTCCCTGCGCGTTCCAGCTGAGTGACGACATAAGCACGCCCAAGCTCTTGAGCACCTCGATCAGTGCGGGGTCCTCGGCAAAGAACGTGGCGTTTTCGATGGTGTGGATGCAAGCGACTTTACCGTCCTTGAGCGCGGGGCGAATGTCTGCGGCGCTGCGTACGTTGACCATGCGGTCGTGGTTGAGCATTGCCTGGCCGCTCATATGCGCCT
>DXLT01000015.1:1931-5453 GCA_019414555.1 Collinsella sp. | reverse complement strand
GGCGGTGGGAATCTCGTCGGGGACAAACGTGGCGAAGCACTGTGCCCACGGCGTGTTGCCGATCTTTGCGAGCGAGATGGCGCAGGCGTTGCCCTCGATGAGGTCGAAATCTTGCGGATGCGTTTCGTCGCCGGGGAAATAACCGTCGGTGCCGGCGGTAAAGCGCAGGTCGAGATCGAGCGTGGCCCAGCCGATTCGGTCGGCGGTGTCGCAGTGTAGGTCAAATACGGGATATGCCATGGTTCCTCCGGTTGCAGCGTTTCTTTGCAAACTGTCATTGAATTGTATGACTAGGGTATAGTTAGCGCCATATGTTCACGGCGGCCTGCGTTGTGCGCCGCCCTTATCACGGAGGTTACCATGTCCAACCAGGGCAAGAAGGTCAAGACCCATTATCGCGGCACGCTCGACGACGGCACGCAGTTCGATAGCTCCTACGATCGCGGCGAGCCGCTGGAGTTCACCTGCGGTGCCGGTCAGATGATCAAGGGCTTCGACGCCGCTGTTGTCGACATGCAGGTGGGCGAGAAGAAGACCGTGCACATTCCTGCTGCCGATGCCTACGGCGAGCACAATCCCGAGATGGTTCTGACCTTCCCGGCCGAGCAGGTTCCCAACATCGAGCAGATCGAGAAGGGCATGAAGCTCTTCCTGTCCACGCCGAGCGGTATGCCCGTCCCCGCCGTCGTCATTGACGTGACGCCCGAGGCTGTGACGCTCGATGCCAACCACGAGCTTGCCGGCAAGGATCTCAACTTCGATATCGAGCTCGTCGAGGTCGAGGATTAGGCTATGCCTGCAAATCTGGTTTCGACAACGTGCCTCGGAAATCTCAACGACCCGTCCTATGAGCTTTTGCTTCGCCGGGAGCTGGGCGGTGTCTTTGAGGTCGATGAGCTACTGCTCGATTGGGACCAGGCTGATGTATGCGCGTTTGCGGGCGTGACGGAGCTGGGGCGCACGATCGATGTTCGGCCGGATGCTACCGACGGTGGTCGTCTTGCCGACGGCGACGTGCTCGCCATTGACCGTTCGGGCGTGGTGCCCGTGGCGGTTGTCGTGCGCCTGCGCAGCGCCGAGGTTTATTTGGTCGAAGTCGACCGCATGGATCCGATTGCGCTCGCGCATGCGTGCTGGGAGATCGGCAACATGCATGCGCCGCTCTTCCGGGGCGACTCGGACGAGCATACCGTGCGCATGTATACGCCGGTGCAGCCTGTTTTGGGCCGCATGCTCCGGGGTATCGAGGGCGTTCGCCTCTCGGTGGTCACGCGCGAGCTCGATGCCAGCCGGCGCTTTGCGTCGAGTGCGGCGGAGGTCGTCGTGAGCATGGCTCCCGACTTTACGATCGTAAAGAAGGCGCGCGGTTAACGTGCGTATGAGTAAGACGGACTTTGAGAGGCAACTATTCAAAGTCCGTCTTACTGTTGACGAGGTGCTTTGGGGGAAAGCATATGGGTCTTGAGGGAATCAAGCTGATTGCATGCGATTTGGACGGCACGTTGCTGCATCCGGGGGAGCGCGAGCCGCGTTCCGAGGCCTTTGAGCTTATCGATGAGCTGCATCGTCGCGGTATCGTGTTTATGCCGGCGAGCGGCCGTCAATATGCGAGCTTGCGCCACCTGTTTGCCCCGGTGGCCGATGAGCTCGCCTATGTATGCGAAAACGGAGCCCTGGTGATGAGCGAGGGACGTGCCGTTGTCAAGCGTTCCATGGAGCGCAGCCTTGCTATGGATATCGCGAATGCCGTGGTTGCGTATCCCCATGCCGACGTGACCCTTTCGTGCGAGGGGCACCTCTACACCATGGGCGGCAACGATGCGTTCGTCGACCATTTGCGCTATGAGGTCCACTGCGATGTGGCGGTGGTCGACCGTCCCGAGGACATCGACGAGGACGTCATTAAGATTGCCTTCCAGACGCCCGAGATGGATCAGCCGGCCGCGCTGGAGCATTTTGAGCGCCTCTTTGGCGACCGTGTCGACGTGATGACGTCGGGAACCGAATGGACCGACTTTATCGGCTTTGATTCGGGCAAGGGGTCCGCGCTTGCCGATTATGGTCGCGCGCTGGGGATCTCACCTAACGAAATGGTGGCGTTTGGCGATAACGAAAACGACCGCGACATGCTCAACGTGGTGGGCCATCCTTATCTAATGGAGAGCTGCAATCCCAGCATGCGCGGTGTCAATGACCGTGTCCGTTACGTGCACACGGTCGAAGAAGAACTGCGCCGTCTGCTCGCCGAGTAGGTTTTCGGGACATACCTAGAAATGTGCTGTTTGCTGTAGCGGATGGGCAAGTAGATTTGCACGCATGTCTCAAAGACTACTGGCAGTCGGGGCAGAGTCCCTCAAAGATGGTGTAGTGCGACGTGACGTTCCAGCCGATTTGCTCGGACGCCTTGGCGTCGAGCTGGGCATCGAAGGGGAGCGGTACGTCGATGACGCGGCTGCACGAGGTGCAGATGATATGCGCATGCGGCTCGATCGTGCGATCGAAGCGGCTACCGCCCGGCGTCTTGATGGAGAGGATCTCGCCGGCGTCGGCCAAGAGATTGAGATTGCGGTAGACCGTACCGCGGCTGATTTTGTCATCCTGCGCGCGCACGACGTTGTAGATTTCGTCGGCGGTGGGATGGTTATAGCTTTGGCGCACGGCGTCAAGAACCAGCTTTCGCTGCTTGGTATTCCTTCTTTGCACCGCCATGCGCCTCGCCTCTTTTCTATTAACGGTCGTAGGTAAATGATACCGTATTTAGCACACAATACTAATAATGAGGACTGAAACCGTCTTCATTGCCAAGTGGGGCTCGGGTCTGGGCGTCTACGAGGCGAAAACGCGTTCCCATGCGCTCGTAGGAGGCATGGAGCGCCTCGAGATGAGATAGGATGCTTGCCGGAGCTCCCTGTATCTCCATCTCGACAGAGCCGTCTTCCATGTTACGCACCCAGCCGGTGAGTGCGCGTGCCTGCGCGAGGTTGGTGTTGGTAAAGCGAAAACCAACGCCTTGGACTTGCCCCGCCCAGCGCAGGAAATAGCGCAGGGGAGTGTCTTGAGTGGCCCCGTCGCTTGCGAGCACAGTAAGCCTGCGGCGCAGCTCGAGCTCGACGCCAGAGAGCTTTTGGAGTTCGCGGCTGCCGCCGGCGACGCTGGAGAAGAACGTATCGAAGAAGCTCATCGCTAGGCCTGCTTGTCTGCGTCGGCCGGGAAGGTAATGCCGGCCTGCTGGCGTACGGCATCCATGATGCGCAGTGAGACGAGCGTGACATCGCGGTAGTGTCCGAGCTCGTGGCGTCCCGCCGGGGTCTCCCAAATCTCTTCCTTAACGTTATAGATACCGCCGATGGCGGTGATAAAGTCTGTGAGTTCGTATTCCATGGTGTTGCTCGATTTGGGAAGGTCGAGCACGCGGCCGTTGTCGCCCTGTTCGCGCGGTGCCTCGGTCGCCGAGCCGCGTACGACGTCGCCGCGATAGTCGATGCGGACGTTGCGGGGCGTGGACAGATGGTCGATCTGGAT
>DXLT01000015.1:0-1921 GCA_019414555.1 Collinsella sp. | reverse complement strand
GCTCGCCTTCGATCTGCGAGGGCAGCAGGTCATTCGTAATTTTGGAGTGCGCGAGCTCGACGGAGATACGGCCACCGCCGTAGCTGGCGAGGATGGAACCGCAGCCATCGATGGGGCCGTGCGTGAGCTGTCGCGTGGCGGGGTCGAGCAGAGTAGCCATGCTCGTAAGGCCGGAGGGCATGCCGAAAATCTCGACCATGGGCTCGACGGTGTAGATGCCAATATCCATGAGGGAACCCGATGCCATATTGCAGTCGAAGATATTGGTGGCGCGTCCCGCGAGAATCTCGTTGTAGCGCGAGGAATATTTGCCAAAGCGCAATGAGGCGCGACGGATGGGGGCGATCTCACCCAGGGCGTCCTCGATGGCGTGGAAGGCGGGATCGTGGAGGGGACGCATGGCCTCGAGGGCCACGACACCTGCTGCCTCGGCAGCGCGGAAGACTTCCAGCGCCTGCGCTTCGGTGGCGCAGAAGGGCTTCTCGACGATGACGTGCTTGCCACCGGCGATGCAGGCAAGGGCCTGCTCGTAGTGAAGCGCGTTAGGGCTGCCGATGTAGACGGCGTCGACGTCGTCGGCGGACGCAAGCTCGTCAAGTGCGGTGAAGTTACGCTCGCCACCGTGCTCAGCGGTGAAGGCGGCGCCGCGATCTGCATCACGCGAGAGCGTGCCTACGAATGTAGCCTGGTCGTTGGCATTGACGACTTGGATAAAGTCGTCGGTGATCATGGATGTGCCGATGGTTGCGATGCGCAGCATGTGTTCCCCTTGCGTTGTTTGGCCTACAGGACGAGTGTAGCGCGGGAGGACATAAAAGCGTGCGAAAACGCCGTTACAGGTCGCTCTCGTTAAAGCCGGTGTCGATATCGAGGTTGGCTCCATCGGCCGCGGTGGTGGCGAGCTCGTCGCAGTGCTCATTGAGCTCGTGGCCGGCATGCCCCTTAACCCAGATGAACTCCACCTTATGCTTGCTCTTTGCGGCAAGCAGTCGCTCCCACAGGTCGCGGTTCTTGACGGGCTGCTTGTTGGCGGTCTTCCAGCCGCGTTTTTTCCAGCCGTCGATCCAGTGCTTGTTGAAGGCGTTAACAACGTACTGCGAATCGGAATGGACTTCGACATCGCAGGGGCGGTTGAGCGCCTCGAGCGCCACGATGACCGCCATGAGCTCCATGCGGTTGTTGGTAGTCTTGGCGTAGCCACGCGAAAGCTCGGAGGTGAAGGTCTTGCCGGCGGGGTTGGTGTACTTGAGCACGGCGCCGTAGCCGCCGCGTCCCGGATTTGATCGGGCCGAGCCGTCGGTATAGATGATGACCTTCACATGGTTCCTTTCGTTGGGTGCGTTTCGTGTGAGTGACCATTGTAGCGCCATGCCCGCCGGGGGCTAGCAATCTACGATTTCTACCCCGTCTTCCGACGGTTAGTTGGCGTGGATGATGCGGTTGAGCTCGTCGAGGTATTGCTGCAAGAGGGGAGAGGGCTTGCGCTCGTCGTGCATGATATAGCCTACGTGCATCGTTGGGGCGTCTGCTAACGGGATCGATGCCATACCCCATTGCATTTCATTGGAGAGGACACCGGTCGACAAGGTGTAACCGTTCGACGTGATAAGTAAGTTAGTGAGCGTTCCGCGGTCCGAGATTCGAATGTTGCGGTCGCAGGGGATATAGCTAAAAGGTTCCTCGGCGTAATAGAAGGAGTTTGAGGTTCCCTGCTCAAAGCTGTAGCGCGTATAGGGCGTGAGGTCGGCAAGGGACAGTTGAGGGCGGCGTGCGAGTGGATGGCGCTCGCTAACGAAGACGTGGACCGTCGCGTCGAAGAGGGGATGGAAGCTTGCGCGGGCGTCGGCGAAGGCCTTCTGCAGGACGCGGGCGTTAAAGTCATCCAGATAGGGACCATGCTGGAAATAATTGGCGTCCAGAT
>DXLT01000149.1:0-3724 GCA_019414555.1 Collinsella sp. | reverse complement strand
GGGTAACATCGATCAGGCGATTGGCCAGCGAAAGGTCGCTCTCGATGGGCACGAACTCGTCGCCCACGTGCATGAGCTCCTCGTCACCCTTTGCCAGCAGCAAGACAATGGTGGGAGCATCGGGGTTGACGTACTCCTCGCGCGCCGCCTTGAACGCCGCATGCACAGCGGCTTCGCGGTCGAGGATGATCTTGTTCGGCGTATCGTCGGGAACATGTTCGGCAAGCTCGCGACAGACCTTCATCGGGTCCTCGTGAGCCGGGTCCTCATTGGCAAAGATCATCAGGTCGGAATACGGTGCGGCCTCGCGCGGAAGCTGCTCGCGGCGCTCCTGCGCCTTGCCGCCGGCAGCGCCAAACACTGCGATGACCGGGCTGGCGGGAAACGCGCGCTTGACCGACGAGAAAAGCGAACGGAACGAAAGCTGGTTGTGCGCATAGTCAACGACGCAGATCACGCGGCCGTCCTTCGACTCCACGACCTCCATGCGGCCCGGCACACGCAGTTTGGAGAGGCCCTTCTTGATAGCCTCGATACCGATGCCGATCTCGCGCGCGGCGGCGATAGCGACCAGCGCGTTCTCCACGTTAAAGTCTCCCGCGATACCCAGCAGGACCTTCTCCCCCGCCTCGGACTCGTCGGCACACAGGCCATGCAAGTTGAACTCGATGCTAAAGCCGACCATGCGTACGTCGCTCGCCCACAGGCTTGCCTCGGGATGCTCGACGCCAACGGTCACCAAGCGCTCGGCCGTCGACGCTGCCCCCAGCACACGGTCGACCTCTTCGGTGCCCAGATTCACCACGGCGGTCTTTGCCTGGTCAAAGATCCTGAGTTTGCTCTCAAAATAATCCTCAAACGTGGGGTGTTCGATCGGCGAGATGTGGTCGCGGCCGATGTTGAGGAAGCACGCCACGTCAAACGGCAGATTCTCGACGCGTTGGTACTTGAGCGCCTGGCTCGAAACCTCCATGACCATGGACTGGCGACCGGACGTGCGGCAGTTGGCGATATGGCGCCAGACCTCGGGGGCCTCGGGCGTAGTATTGGTGCTCTCGTAGCACTCGATGCCATCGTCGGTACTCACCGAGCCGATCATGCCGCAGGACTCGCCCGCCGCCTTGATGATGGACTGGAGCATAAAAGCAGCCGTGGTCTTTCCCTTGGTGCCGGTGATGCCCACGATCTTGACGTCGTGGTCGGGACGGTCGTAGACCTCCGGCGGCAGCAGGGCCATGGCCGTGCGAACACTATCAACAACCAGCATCGCAGCACCGCTCTCCTGCGCCAGCGGCTCCAGAGACTCGACCAGCGGCTCCTCGCACACAAATGCGACGGCGCCCGCATCGAGCGCCATGCTCAAAAACGCGGGCTTAAAGGCAGCACCTTTGCAAAAGAATACGTCACCTGCCGAGACCGCGCGCGAATCAAACGAGCAGCCGGTCACGGCGCGCTCGTCAACCTGCTCTGATGCGCGCAGCTCGCCGCACACATCGAGAAGCTTGGCAAGCGTATCGACCGTGGTCACGGTCGCGGAATCCGAATGGTGCATCTTTCACCTTTCTCAGCCATTTGGCAGGGACGGTTTTATAGTAACTGAAACGCACCCACGCAAAAACGGCTCCCGGAGGAGCCGTTACGCGCAGGCGTTCGTAAGCCGAGGCTAGGCAGCCTGAACAGCGGGCTGGTCCTCGTCGATAAAGAAGCGCTTGTACCACACTAGGAACACGAGCGGCGTATAGATCTTGCGCTGGAAATCGCCCTTGCCCGCAAAGTGCAGATCGAGCAGGTGCATGAGCTCGTCGGTATTGAAGAACTCGCTTGCCCACGGCGCGGTGAAGTACTCCTTGACATAGTCGTACCACTTTTGCTCGCGCAGCCAGTAGACAATCGGCACCGGGAAGCCCACCTTGGGACGGGTGGCCCACTCATCGGGCAGCGACTTGTTGGCAGCGTGGCGGAGTACCTGCTTGTTGCCGTTCTCGTTGATGCGGTAGCGATCGGGAATGTGCTCGGCGAACTCCATGACTTTGCGGTCCAGGAAGGGCACGCGCAGCTCCAGCGAGTGTGCCATGCACATCTTGTCGGCCTTGAGCAGAATGTCGCCCGGGAGCCACATGTTCATGTCCAGGTACTGCTTCTTGACCAGTTCGGGCTGACCCTTCACGCGTGCGTAGATGGGTGCAGCGAGCTCAAAGGCGCCATCGCCGGTGTTGTACTCGGGCTTGAGCACGCCGTCGACCTCGCGCTCCGGCCATACCAGAGCCTGTCCCAGGAACGACTTCTCGGGGATCTCGGCACCCTTGACCAGGAAGTTATGTCCCTTGAAGTACGGCATATGCAGCGCCAGGTTACCGAGCGCGCGACGGACGGGCAGCGGCACCATCTTTTTGTACTTGCGCACCGGGACCGTATCCTCGTAGTAGGCGTAGCCGCCAAAGAGTTCGTCGGCACCTTCGCCCGAAAGCACGACGGTGACGTCCTTGCGGGCCATCTCGGCCAAGAACCACAGCGGCACGGAAGACAGGTTGGACTGCGGCTCGTCCATGTGATACTGGATGTCCTCGAGCGCACCGAAGAACTCGTCGGCGGTAATCATCTTGCGAACGTTCTCGACGCCGAGCTTATCGGAAAGCTCCTTGGCGTAGTTGGTCTCGTTGAAGTTCTTGTAGTCAAAGCCCACCGAGAAGGTCTTGTCGGGCATGAGGCAAGCGGCGATGTAGCTAGAGTCGACGCCGCCGGAGAGGAACGACGCGACCTTGACGTCGGCGATGCGATGGGCCTCGACGCTCTCGTGCACGACCTCGTCCAGCTCATCGACGTACTCCTCGAACGGCTTCTCGACGGCAGAGTAATCGCAATCCCAGTAGCGCTCGATGTTCATCTTGCCGGTCGGGATATCGACGGTAAAGTAGTGCGCCGGCGGCAGCTTGTAGACACCCTCGAAGAAGGTCTCCTCGGTTGCCGAATACTGCAGCGTCATGTACGGACGCAGGGCCTTTTTGTTGACCGCCTTGTGGAAGTGCGGGTAGTCCAGGAAGCTCTTGATCTCGGAACCAAAGAGCACGCCCGGAGCGCCGTCGCCCGCATCGGCCATGGGATAGTAGTAGAGCGGCTTGATGCCAAAGATGTCGCGGGCGCCAAAAAGCTTGTTCTTCTTTTTGTCCCAGATGACGAAGGCGTACATACCGCGCAGACGATCGAGTACGGCCTCGCCCCACTCCTCGTAGCCGTGCAGGAGGCTCTCGGTGTCGGCGCCGCAGTGGAACTTGTAGCCCTTGGCCTCGAGCTCGGAACGGAGTTCTTGGAAGTTGTAGATCTCGCCGTTGAAGACAATGACGACGCTACCGTCCTCGTTGGCCATGGGTTGGGCGCCAGCCTCGGTCAGGTCGAGGATCGACAGGCGGCGGAAGCCGAGGGCAACGCGGCCGTCGATAAACTGACCGCCCATGTCGGGACCGCGATGGACGATGCGGTCCATCATCTTGGTGAGCACCTCGGATTGGTTATCCGTCCCACCGACAAAACCGACAAAACCGCACATATACTATCCCCTCTGCTGTTGCTGGGCATCAAATCGAATCAGTAGCTTTTGAGTATACCCGAGGGCGTAAAGAGGGGCGGAATGTTCAGGCAATCTCAACTGAATCAGCTCCGCTGTGACACGCGGGTTGATTTTCAATCTCAACGCAACAGCCTGAACGGGTCCCGCGTTTCCGCAGCT
>DXLT01000148.1:0-3737 GCA_019414555.1 Collinsella sp. | reverse complement strand
CCGGCCCAACAAGCCCGGATGAAACACGTGCTACATCAGTATACAGGGGAGTGGGGTAGCGGGGTACAAGCGCGCCAGCGGCAAACCGAGAGCATCAACGATGTGCCGATCGCGGAATGAGATCTCGTAATAATTGACTCTCGGCCATATTATTGAGGGGCATGACTCGCGTTCGTATGGTTGTAGGTGCTGGCGATGAACGACATTGACCTTGCTGTTCCGTTGATGGATGGACCAAGCTATGACCGCGCCTGCAGTCTCGTGCCTTCCGAATACGTTGAGGCATGGGAGTGGTTTCTGGGTGAGGAACAGCGCGGCGGCGTTTGGACCAGCCTTCCGCACCACACCAAGGAAGATAGTCCTCAGTATCAGTACCGTTTGAGAATTGGCTCGGACTTCTTTCCCGTAACGCGGGATTCAGGGATCTTCTGGCCGGGCCAGGATCGGGTGAAGCAAGATCCCAATAAGATCTTTGCGCTTTCGGTCCATAACTCTAAAAAGAGCTTCTACACCGATGTGCCTCCGCTCTATTTGGATGACGGTACGTGGGTCATTAAGTATTCGGTCCAAGCGCCAGGAGCCGTTGGTTCTCGAGACCAGAATTACAACCGTAAAATGCTCAACTGCATGGAATGTGGCGTCCCAGTCGGAGTCATATTTGCAACCGAGGTGGGCTATAAGGTGCTCGGCCTTGCGTTTGTTGAGCGGTTCGAGCCCGAAAATGGATGGTTTGTTCTGCACGGTCCTGTTCATAAAGGCGGACCGGACCCTCGTTTTGCGCCCGACATGAGTTATCTGAAGCACATACCCGTCGATATTGAGTTTGCCGGACAGGGTGCGACCGACGACGAAAAGGTCCGCTATGCGTTAAGGCGCGAGCGATTGGGGCAGCAATGGTTCCGCAAGCAGCTCGTTGCCGCCTATGATGGCCGTTGCGCGGTGTCGGACTGCGGCGTCAGTGAAGCTCTGGAGGCTGCACATATCGAGAATTACTCGGGACCCAAATCGCAGGTTGCCAGCAACGGTATTCTGCTTCGGCGCGATCTTCATTCCCTATTTGATGCTCACCTGATTTCGTTTGAGCCTGTTTGCGGCGAATATCGGCTGTGCGGATCGTACCTGCTGGATAAGACCGACTACGCTTCCTTTGCGGGTGCGACGCTAAGGCAGCCGGATGAGCGTCAGTGGCGACCCGATACGGTGTTTCTTGAGGCCCATCGCATTGAGTTCGATCGCTCGGAAAAGAAGCGTGAAAAGGCGGGGCTTCTGCCGTATTAGCGTATTTGGCTTTGGCATTCTTTGACGATCGTGTTGTTTGATCGGATCGCGTGGCGATGCAATCTCGCGCACGCCCGCCGGTGCATGCTCTTCCTGATTTGTATAGCGAGAGGGGAGCGTATATGAGCTGGCGAGGCGATATTGCGATGGGGAAGTACGGAAAACTGCCGTGTGCCCTTATAGACAACAATATGTTTCCGAGCGTAGAGGTTGATTGCGCGTCGTTTGTCGTCACCTGCCCTTGCTGCGGCTCGCAAATACCGTGTCTCGACATTCGGTTTATCGATGCGCGCGACAGACTCAGCGACGAAGTGAGAAAACGGACAGGCGTTCATATGCCGGTGTATCCGGAGAAATGCCCTGTTTGTGGCCTCGATATCGTGTACGACGCCGGCGACGAGGGATAGGTGATGCGGAGGAGTTGGCTGTGAGTGTCTTTTGCCTCTACAAATAAATCCCCTCACCGAGTTGCTTGTGGAACTCGGCGTGATGGTCGCGTGCCCAGGTAAAGAGCGCCTGGTCAAAGTCGGTGCGCGTGGCCGGGACGCCAAAGACGCCGGCAACTTCGACGCGCACAAACTCCAGTGCCGGCAGCTTGTTGATGGCAGTGAGGGCAAACGGGGACGAGGGCTCCTCGAACAGATAGCGGCTGCCTTGCAGCGCGTCGCAACTGGTGCACGTGTTGCCGAGCGACGGGGCTTTGGAGGCTCGCGCGCCTACGGGCTTGTAGCCGCAGCGCTTATGAAGGTAGTCGCGGATCTCGCCCGGTACGCAGCCAAGAGCGGGCACGATGGCGAGTGCGTTGGCGTTGGCCGTGTCGATGGCAATGTACCCGGCTTCGTTGGGCGCGTGCGCGATGGCGATGCTCTCGTCGTTATCGGTTCGATAGGGAATGCCGAAGGCTGCGACCGAGGTCTCTTTGTGACACTTCCAGCACTCGCGCTTGCCCAGTACTAGATATATATACGGCGCTGAGGGGTCGGATCGGTCAACACCGGGCAGCCACTCGGCAAAGGGCTCGGGGTTGACGCCGCTGGGTACATACCAGATCTTCTTGGTCCGGTCCCATTTGGCGCCCAGCGCCTTGGCTTCTTCTTTGTGCGAAAAGGGGACATCGAGCTCGGTGCGCATGGCGGCTCCTTGGTGCTGCAGGTGCAAGTGGCTCAAGGATACCGCAGGGCGCAGACATCGCGGCGTTTTGCTTAGAAGTTGCGGTGCGGACTGATTGGTTATGCCGATGGATAGATCGGCAAGTAGATGGTCGGCTTTTGGCCAGTTGGGCGGTTGGAGCAGCTTGCGGCGCAGTTTTGTGCCTGGCTATTGTTGATGTTGGGGTATTGAATTTGTTTGGCAGCCATTCGTCAGGTGAATTGATGTTACGTTGCGATGACGGTTGGAGCTGCCAGCGGATTTGGCGACATAAAACAAAACAGCCCAGAGGACATAGCCTCTGAGCTGCGAACATTTGGTGGGCGTTAGAAGATTTGAACTTCTGACCTCTTCCGTGTCAGGGAAGCGCTCTCCCCCTGAGCTAAACGCCCGATCAAGGGTGCGCAAGCGCGCAAGGGATAATATAACGGAGCCTGAACTCGGTGGCAAGAACATTTTTAAAAATCGCTTACATTGTGGAATTCGGGGGTCTTGTCATATCCATTTCAAAAGAGCCTGCTGCCGCGATTTGGCTGTCGCATAATGCAAGGCCGTTGCGGTATCGAGCTATGGAAAGACGCCTGCGGAATTGTCCTACCGATAAACGGACAAGCCTCCAGCTGGTGCCTTCGCCGTGGTAAGGTAAGCCGAATTGTTTCCAGGCTGCTTCGAGGGAATGGAATGAGCAAAGAGCGTGTCGAGCAGGTCGAAGGCGCAGGGGCTTCGGTGCCGATGACCGATATATCGAACATTGATGTGCCCGAGGGCACCGATGAGCTCAGCCGTAGCACCCGCCGCGCTTGGCGCGAGCGCCTGAACAGCGCTTCGACGCGCAAGATGATCACGGGCGTCTTGGCTACGCTGGTGGGCGGTTCGTTTTGGGGCTTCTCGGGCACCAGCGCGAGTTTTCTGTTCGATACCTACCACGTCGACACCTTGTGGCTTATGAGCGTGCGTCAGATTCTCGCCGGTCTACTCTTTATGGCCGTGGTTGTTACGCGCGACCGCGAGCGCCTGATTAAGCTCTGGACCACACCCGCCGATCGCAAGCAGCTGCTGCTCTTTACCGCCTTTGGTCTGCTGTTCAACCAGTTTTGCTATCTTTCGGCCGTGCGCCTGACGAACGCCGGAACCGCGACGGTGCTCCAGTGCCTGCAGCTCGTTATCATCATGGGCTACACCTGCGTGACCGATCGCCGCATGCCGCGTACTCGCGAAGTCGTCGGCATTGGCCTGGCTCTGGGTGGAACCTTTTTAATCGCCACCGGCGGCGACCCCACCAGCCTGAATATCTCGCCACTCGGCCTGAT